>MIAC01000225.1 GCA_001830475.1 Rhodospirillales bacterium RIFCSPLOWO2_12_FULL_67_15 | reverse complement strand
CGCCATGTCGTTCACAGTGGCTTCATGCATCGCATGGGGTGGAGCGCCGCGGCCGCCATCGGGGCCAGCATCGCCAAGGGTAACTGTCCGGCGATGGCGTTGCTCGGCGACGGCGCGTTCATGATGCGCGGCACCGTGGTTGCAACAGCGGTCGAGCAGAACCTGCCGATAATCTGGGTTGTCTTCAATAACAGGTCGCTGCAGATCGAGCGTGAATTGATGTTCCGCCTCTATGGACGCGAATCGTTCTGCGATTACCGCAAGGTGGGCCACAAGGAGTTGTGGAATCCCGATTTTTCCAAATGGGCCGAAGCGATGGGAGCTCAAGGGATCCATGTCGAACGGGCCGAAGATTATGCGCCCGCGCTGCGTCGCGCGCTCGATGCCCGCACCCCTACGGTAATCGACGTCGAGGTGTCGCTCGACATCAAGGGCTACCGTTCGGTCTGGTACCCCTATCCGGCCAATTTCCATGAGTCGTGGGCACCGGGCCCCCTGCACGGCGGAAATGTCGCACCGGCCAAGTAAACCATTACAGCTTCTGAACCGAGCTCTTCGATGCCCGCGGTTGACGACACGCTGACGGCAGCAGATAACCGGCTGGTCGTCTACTCGGCCGCTGAGAAAAAGTACTGCATGGGGCTGCTCGACGGTTTCCACCAGCGCTACCCGGGAATCGAAGTCGAGTTCCGCGACGGCATCAGCGTCGCGCTGCACGAGCGCTACCTGGCGACGCTTGCGGCGGGCAAGCCGGAGGCTGACGTCCTCTGGAGCACGGCCATGGATCTGCAAATGGGCCTGGTGTTGGCCGGAGATGCGCTGCCGCATCGCAGTCCCGAAGCACATGCCCTTCCGGTGGGTGCCGTGTACCGTGACATGGCCTATGCGACCACGGTCGAACCGCTCATGACGCTGGTTAATCGCGACCGCTTCGACGTGCGTATTCCGGCCGGCTCGATTGCGGAACTTACCGCCGCACTCACGAGCGACCCCGTGCGATTCCATGGCCGATTAGCGTCCTATGACATCGAACGCAACGGGCTGGGTTTCCTCGCCTTGCTGCACGAGAGCCGGCGTGGGGCGGAGTTCAATGCGTTCATGCAGGTACTGGCCGAATGCAAGCCCAAGGTATTCGGTTCGAACCCGGAGCTCGTGGAAGA
>MIAC01000224.1 GCA_001830475.1 Rhodospirillales bacterium RIFCSPLOWO2_12_FULL_67_15 | reverse complement strand
CCGGGCGGTTTTATCCGAAACGTGCGCGCGAACCCCGCCTCGCGACCGGATGTGAGCGGAACGGGGCCCGGCAAGAAACCATCTTGCGCGGTTTTAGCAAATCCTGGAAAATACGTCAACATGGCTGACATAATTGCCAAAACCCGCCGCCCCGGCGCTCCTTCCGGCTTGGCGGCGCGCGCGGGCGAATCGTCGTGCGAACGCACGCCTACCGGCGTGACGCGCGCATTAAACGATGCGCCCCTACCGGGGCGCGCGGCCGCGGACAAGACCCTGCTGCGCCGGCCGATCGAGCTCTTGTTCTTCGCCTACCGCGACTTCACCGGGATCGCGGATCGAAAGCTCGCCACGATCGGGTTTGGGCGGGCGCATCACCGCGCGCTCTATTTCATCGGCCGCGTGCCGGGAATCGCGGTCGGCGAACTGCTCGATATCCTCTGCATCACCAAGCAAAGCCTCGCGCCGGTGCTGCGCGAGATGCTGCGCGCGCGCTACATCGTTCAGCGCGCGGATGCCGCCGACCGACGCCGCCGCCGGTTGTTTTTGACCGAACGGGGCCTGGACCTGGAGCGGGAGTTGACCCGGCGCCAGTCGCGCTTGATCGCCAAGGCCTTCGCGGCGGCGGGCGCGGATGCGGCGCGGGGGTTCGACGCCGTGCTTCGCGGCATGGTCGGGGGGCGGGACCGCCGGCGATTCTTCGGTCAATAATGGAGCTACTTCTTCGGCGCGAACTGGGGATGGGTCTCGAAGGCCGGCGGCGGGGACGGCGGCCGAGGGCTGCCGTCGCGCAACGGCGGCGCCGGCGGCGCCAGGCCTTTGCCTCGCGGATCCTGGGGTTGCGCCGCCACCGCCCAACCGAGATCGGCGGGCGGAGCCGCGATGCGCCGGCACGGAGCGTTCTGCCCTGGCCCGCTTTTCATGGTCTGCTTCTGCCCGGACACGTCGCCGGGATCGACCACGTCGGTGGCCGTATCCGCCACGTGTTTGGGCGTGCCGTGGATGAAGCCGGCGCGGACGACGGCCTTGAGGGCGATGGCGGTGTTGATCTCGTTCGCGACCGCCGCGGATACGGCTTCCGAATCGAGCTTCCCCTTGGCGTAGGGAATCGGCGTGCGCGAGGACACGGCCATGATGGATGCGCGCACCGAAGGGACCCGCCGGCAAATCTCGCTCGCGGCGGGGACATTGGCGACCTCGAGGATGACCGTCACCGGAACCGTCCCGCGCTGGCCCGAGGCCGATACGGCGACGGCCGTGATCCCCGCCATTTGCAGATAAGCCGCGGTGTTTTTATCTTGGGCGTGCGCGACCGTGGCCGCCGGCAGCGCGGCGAGAAAGAGACTGACAAAAAAACGGGCGCGGAACATGAAATTCGGAACTCCGGCGGAAATTGTCGCAAGAGGCGCGGGCGGGTCGCAACCCCTTTGACCTTCGCCGAGTATTTCCCTTGGTTTTGACGCCATTTTCGGCCCTGGGCTCGGACTTCGCGGTCTTTTTCCGACCCGGCCGCGGTCTATAATGGTCGGATAATGCTCTAGGATCGACCATGCCCGAGCCGACTGATCGGACTCTTGGAACGCCTCACGTCCTGGTGGTGGACGACGACGCCCGCCTGCGCGAGCTCATCCGGCGCTATCTCTCCGGCAACGGCTTCGCCGTGACCGCGGCCGCCGACGCGACCGAGGCGCGCGCCTGCCTCAAAAGTTTCGCGTTCGACGTTCTGGTGCTGGACCGCATGATGCCGGGCGAGGATGGGCTCGCGCTCGCCCGCGCGCTCCGCGCCGATCGGCCGCCGCCGATCCTGATGCTGACCGCCATGGGCGAGGCCGAAGAGCGCATCGCCGGGCTGGAAGCCGGCGTCGACGACTACCTGGTCAAACCGTTCGAGCCGCGCGAGCTTCTGCTCAGGCTGAACGCGATCCTCCGCCGTCTCGCCCAACCGCCGCCGGCGCCGCCCGCCGCGCCGCCCGCCGAAATGCGCTTCGGCGCGGCCGTGTTTCGCGCCGACCGCCGCGAGTTGGTGCGCGGAGGCCGGCCGGTGCGGCTGACGGAAGCCGAAACCGCGCTCCTGGTCGTTCTTGCCGCGCGGCCGGGCGAAGTCGTGGGACGCGAAGAGCTCGCCCGCCTCACCGGCGCTTCCGGCGGGGGGCGGGCCGTGGACGTGCAAGTGACGCGGCTCAGGCGCAAGATCGAGAGCGACCCCCGCGCGCCGCGTTATCTCGTGACCGCGCGCGGACGCGGCTACGCCTTGAATTTCGACTGAGGATGACATCGTCCATGGACCCGGCCATCAAACGGTTCCTGCCCAAGACGTTGCTGGGGCGCACGCTCGCGATCCTGATCACCCCGCTCGCCGTGGTCCAGCTCGTCTCGGCGATCGTTTTCTACGACACCCATTGGGGCAAGATCATGGACCGGCTGGCGCAAGGAGTCGCCGGCGATATCTCCATGATCGTCCACCTGCTTCCGCCCGAAGCGACGCCGGAGACGCGCGAACAGGTGTTCGAGCTTTTTGCCGCATCCAAGGATATGATCGTGACCTTTCAGGCCGGTGCGATCCTGGCCGCGAGCGGCCGGCGGCCGCGCAACTGGGTCGAGGAATCGCTCGATGACGCTCTCGCCGAGCGATTGGCGCGTCCCTTCGCGATCGATGCCCTGAGCCATCCCCGCCTGGTGACGATCGGTGTCCAGCTCAGCGACGGCGTGCTGCGGACGCTGGTGCCGCGCAAGCGCTTGTTCAGCTCGACCGCGATCGCCTTCGGTCTGTGGACGGTGGGATCGTCGCTGATCTTGCTCGGCATCGCGGTCGTTTTCATGCGCAATCAGGTGAAACCGATCCGGCGCCTTGCCCAGGCCGCCGAGAATTTCGGCAAGGGACGGGATAATCTCCGCTTCAAGCCCGAAGGCGCGCGCGAAGTGCGCCAAGCGGCGGCGGCCTTTCAAGCGATGCGCGAGCGCATCCAACGCCAGATCGCGCAACGCACGGCGATGCTGTCGGGAGTTTCGCACGATCTTCGCACCCCGCTGGCGCGCATGAAGCTGCAACTGGAGATGCTGGCCCCCAGCGAAGGCGTCGCCGAACTCAAGGCCGACGTCGCGGAAATGGAACGGATGCTGGAAGAATATCTCGCCTTCGCCCGCGGCGAAGGCATCGAGGCGCCGGCGCCGTTGGATCTCGGTCTTCTCCTCGAGGACGCCGCCCAGGCGGCGCGCCGCGAAGGCCGCCCCGTGACCGTGCGGACCGAGGGCGATCTCGTCATTCCGGTCAGGCCCAGCGCCATCCGCCGCGCCGTCGCCAACGTGATGTCCAACGCGCTCCGCCATGGCCACAAGGTCGAAGCCGTCGCCCGCCGCGACGACGACTGGATCGAGATCACGGTCGACGACGACGGTCCCGGCGTGCCGCCCGAATCCCGCGAGGACGTCTTCCGGCCCTTCTATCGTCTCGACCCGTCGCGCAATCCGGAGACCGGCGGGGTCGGATTGGGACTGGCCATCGTCCGCGACATCCTGCGCGGTCATGGCGGCGATGCGACCTTGGAGGGATCGCCCTTGGGCGGGGTGAGGGCGCGGTTGCGCCTTCCGGTGTGAATTCCTAAAACAACCGTCCGCCGTTCGGCACGCCTCGATCGGGCGCGATCAGCACCACCTCGCCTTCGCCGTCGGGAAAGCCGAGGACAAGAACTTCCGACATGAACTTGCCGATTTGGCGGGGCGGAAAATTGAGGACCGCGGCGACCTGCCGGCCGACGAGGCGCTCCGGCGCGTAATGGCGCGCGATCTGGGCCGAGGATTTGCGCGCGCCGATGCCGGGGCCAAAATCGATCCACAGCTTGAGCGAAGGCTTCCTCGCCTCGGGAAAGGTTTCGGCGCGGATCACGGTTCCGACGCGCACGTCCACGCGCGCGAAATCGTCGTCGGCGATGACGGCTGCCAGTTCGCTCATGGGCTCTCCCTCCGCATTCGAGCCGAGGGTGGCGGAAGGAATCCGCCGATGCAACCGGAAGAACGCGAACGAAAACCCCCGCCGGGGGAGAACCGGCGGGGGTTGGGAGTCTCGCTATTCGCCCGCTGACCGGCGGGACCGCGATTGGGAGAGACCCGGTATCAGGCGGCCTTGGCCTTTTCGCTCTTTTCCGGCTTCGCCTTGAGCTTGAGCGCGCCCTCCTTCATCTCGTCGAGCAGGGCGGAGACGCGGGCGGAGATCGGCTCGGCGACGGCCTCGTTGGACTCGGCAAACATCTCGGCGATCTCGCGGCTGTTGTCGAGGGCGGACTCGAACGCGCCCTTGACGAACTCCGCCTGCTTGGCGGTGGCGTCCTCGAGGGTGCCGGACTTGCCGATGTCGCTCAACGCGGTGGTCATCTCGTCGAGGGTTTCCTTGACCATCTCGGCTTGGCGCTTGGCGATTTTCTGAGCGCTCTCGGTCACGACGCGGCCCACGGCAGTGAAGGCCTCGAGCGTGCGACGCTGGCTTTCCATCACCGCGTCCATGTCGGCGGGCGAAAAGCGATACTGGCGCGCGGCCTTGAAGAACTCGTCGGCCATCTTGACCGGCGACACTTGGGTGAAGGCCTTGAAGGCGTCGGGGGAGAAGGCGGCTTTGAAGGCGTCGGGCGAGAAGGCCTTGAAGGCCTCGGGCCCGAGGAACGGATTGGTCTTGAAGAAATCGGTTTGCAT
>MIAC01000223.1 GCA_001830475.1 Rhodospirillales bacterium RIFCSPLOWO2_12_FULL_67_15 | reverse complement strand
GAGCCGACATGCGCGGCGATGCCCTGGGCGATCGCCGGATTGATGGTGTACTTGGCGATGTAACGCTTGATGCGAAAGTTATCGTTGTCGCCGCGTTCCTGGGCCAGGCGTCCGCGCTGGGTTTTCATCTTATGGGCGGTTTGCCAGGTGCGGATGATGACCTCGCCGATCCGGCCCATGGCCTGGCTGTCGGACGACATCATCGAAAACGCGCCGAGGTCATGCAGGATGTCCTCGGCGGCGATGGTTTCGCGCCGAATCCGGCTGTCGGCGAAAGCCACGTCCTCGGGGATGCGCGGATCGAGGTGATGGCAGACCATCAGCATATCGAGGTGCTCGTCCACCGTGTTGACGGTGAAAGGACGCGTCGGGTTGGTGGAGGACGGCAGCACGTTGGCGAGCCCGCAGACCTTGATGATGTCCGGGGCATGGCCGCCGCCCGCGCCCTCGGTATGGTAGGCATGGATGGTGCGTCCCTTGAAGGCGGCGATCGTGTTCTCGACGAAGCCGGATTCGTTCAGGGTGTCGGAGTGAATCGCGACCTGAACGTCGTACGCGTCGGCGACGGCGAGACAGGCGTCGATCGCCGCCGGAGTCGTGCCCCAGTCCTCGTGCAGCTTGAGCCCGCAGGCGCCGGCGCGGATTTGCTCCTCCAGCCCCGCCGGCAGGGTGGCATTACCCTTGCCGAGGAAGCCGAGGTTCACAGGCAACCCTTCCGCCGCCTGCAACATGCGCGCGATGTGCCAGGGCCCCGGTGTGCAGGTGGTCGCCTTGGTGCCCTCGGCCGGGCCGGTGCCGCCGCCGAGCAGGGTCGTGACGCCGGAATAGAGCGCGTCTTCCGCCTGCTGCGGACAGATGAAATGAATGTGGGAATCGATCCCGCCCGCGGTGACGATTCGTCCTTCGCCGGCGATCGCTTCGGTGCCGGGGCCGATCACGATATCGACGCCCGGCTGGATGTCGGGATTGCCGGCCTTGCCGATGGCGGCGATGCGCCCGTCCTTGAGGCCGATGTCGGCCTTGACGATACCCCAGTGATCCACGATCAGGGCGTTGGTGATGACGGTATCGACCGCGCCCTCGGCGCGGCCTTTCTGCGACTGGCCCATGCCGTCGCGGATTACCTTGCCGCCGCCGAACTTCACCTCCTCGCCATAGACGGCGTGATCTTTCTCGACCTCGAGGATCAGATCGGTGTCGGCGAGCCGGATGCGGTCGCCCACCGTCGGGCCGAACATGGCGGCATAGCTGGCGCGGTCGATGGTGCGAGCCATGAGCGTGGTTCCCTTACAGCGGTCCGTTGATCTTGCCGTTGAAGCCATAGACGGCGCGACTTCCGGCCAAGCGCACCAACCGCACCTCGCGCGTCTGGCCGGGCTCGAAGCGCACCGCCGTTCCCGCCGCTATATCGAGGCGGAAGCCGCGGGCTTTTTCGCGGTCGAACGCGAGCGCGGCGTTGGTCTCGAAGAAGTGATAGTGCGAGCCGACCTGGATCGGGCGGTCGCCGGCGTTGGCGACCTTGAGCGTGACGGACTCGCGGCCCTCGTTGAGAACAATTTCGCCGGAAGCCGGGATCAGTTCGCCTGGGATCATGGCGGAGATTCCTTCAGCGGATCGGGTTGTGGACGGTCACCAGCTTGGTGCCGTCGGGAAAGGTGGCCTCGACTTGGATTTCGCGAACCATCTCGGGGATTCCGTCCATCACCTGGTGGCGGCCGATCACATTCGCGCCGTCGCGCATGAGATCGGCGACGCTGCGGCCGTCGCGGGCGCCCTCGACCACGAAATCGGCGATCAAGGCGATCGCCTCGGGGTGGTTGAGCTTGACGCCGCGTTCCAGGCGGCGGCGCGCGACCATGGCGGCGGTCGCTACCAGCAGTTTGTCTTTTTCCCTCGGTGTCAAGTTCATCGAACCCTCCGCTCAGATGGTCCAGAGTCGCGGCAATCCGCCCGTCCCGCCGCCGACGCGGCGGCGGAAAGCCGCCCAAAACGCGGCGAAGGCCGCGCGCAACGCAAACGCGTCGTGCCCGAGCCAGCGGACCACCAGCACGCCGTTGACGATCGTCGTTCCGGAGCGCAAAACGCCTTCGTCGTTGGCGGGAAGAAGACCGCGGGCAAGCTCGATCCGTTCCGCCGCGTCGTCGGCGGCGTAAACGAAGGTGGCGCAGGCGACGGCGCCGGCAAAACCGGCCGGATCGGCGATGGCGCGCGCGAGATCGCCGTCGAGATGCAGCGCGTCGGCCCAAACCAGGCGGCCCCGGCGACGAATTTCCCAGGCATCCCGCGCCAGTCCGCGGGTCAGGCGCTCGCCGCGAGCGGTGCGGCCGAGGACCAGCAACTCGCCCGCCAGCAATCGCCCGCGCGGCGCGACGTCGGCGGCGATGCGGCGGCGCAGGCGCGCGCCCTCGAACAGAATGGTTTCGTGCGGCAGCCATTCCATCCAAGCGCCCGCGCCGACCGTCAAATCCACGTCCACCCGGCAATCGCGCCCGGTCGAACGGTAAACCTTCTCCGCCGCCTGGCTGGTCACCAGCGCCGCCGCGCCGTCGCCGACGGTCGCGGCGATGGCGAGCCCGTCGCCGCCGACCAGCCCGCCCGATGTCGTCACCAGTACGGCGACCGGCACGGCCGGATCCTCGGGCGCCGGAAACAGAACCCGCAAAGGCTCGTGTTGATAGAGATGCAGAAGACGAGTCGCGCCGCCCTTCCGGACAAAGGTTACTTCGGCCGCGCCGGTCACGGCGGCCGGAGCGCGCTCAGACGGTGAGATAACGACGGACATCGTTTTCGACCATGGTGGCGGCGGCGCCGGCGAGAACCACCTCGCCGCGATCCATGACCGCGAATTCGTCGGCGAGGCGCCGGGCAAAATCGAAATACTGCTCGACCAGCAGGATCGCCATGTCGCCGCGCTGGGCGAGCAGGCGAATCACTCGTTCGATATCCTTGATGATGGAGGGCTGGATGCCCTCCGTCGGCTCGTCGAGGACCAGGAGCTTCGGCCGGGTGACCAGGGCCCGAGCGATCGCGAGCTGCTGCTGCTGCCCGCCGGAAAGATCGCCGCCGCGGCGGCCGAACATCTCCTTCAACACCGGAAAAAGCTCGAGGACTTCGGACGAAATCGAACGCCGGTCGCGCGGCAAGGCGGCGAAACCGGATTTCAGATTTTCCTCGACCGTCAGCAGCGGGAAAATTTCGCGGCCCTGCGGCACGAAGGCGATGCCGCGCCGCGCCCGTTGGTGCGGTTTCAGGGCGGTGATGTTCTCGCCGTTCCAGACGATGTGCCCCGAGCGGATCGGCTGCTGGCCGACAATGGCGCGGATCAGGCTGGTCTTGCCCACCCCGTTGCGGCCAAGCACGCAGGTCACGCGCCCGGCGGCGGCGGCAACCGACACGTTCCGCAACGCCTGGCTCGCGCCATAGAAGAGATTGATGTTTTCCGCGCTGAGCATGGCTTATCGTCCCAAGTAGACCTCGACCACGCGTTCGTTGCCCTGGACCGTATCGAGCGAGCCTTCCGCCAACACCGCGCCTTCGTGCAGAACGGTGACGCGGCAATCGAGGGCGCGGACGAAGTCCATATCGTGCTCGACCACCACCACCGAGCGCGTCTTGGCGATTTCCTTGAGAAGACTGGCGGTTTCCTCGGTCTCGGCGTCGGTCATGCCGGCCACCGGCTCGTCGATCAGCATCAGCTCGGGATCCTGCATCAGCAGCATGCCGATTTCCAGCCACTGCTTCTGCCCGTGCGACAAATCGCCCGCGACCCGGAACCGCTGATCGGCGAGCGCGACGGTTTCCAGCACCTCCTCGATGCGCGTGCGTTGTTCGGCGCCCAAGCGGAAAAAAAGCGAGGCGAAGGCGTCGCGGCCGCCTTTCAGCGCCAATTCCAGGTTCTCGAACACGGTGTGGTTTTCGAACACCGTCGGCTTCTGGAACTTTCGGCCGATGCCGAGGTTGGCGATGCGCGTCTCGTCGAGCGCGATAAGGTCGATGGTTCCGTCGAAATAGATTTCGCCGGCGTCGGGCTTGGTCTTGCCGGTGATGACGTCCATCATCGTCGTCTTGCCCGCGCCGTTCGGGCCGATGATCGCGCGCAAGCCCCCGGCCAGCACGTACAGGCTGAGATCGTTGAGAACGCGGAAGCCGTCGAAACTGACCGATACGCCGTCGAGATAAAGGATCGTATCCTTGCGCGCGGGTTGGGCGTGCAGCGCGGCCGTCGGCTGGTGGGCGATGGCGCCGGCCAGCGGCGCATGGGTGGCGGGGGACATCAGGGTCGCGCCTCCGTCTTGGCCGGCCCGAACCTGAGCCCGAAGAACGAAAAGTCCTTCGCCGCGAAAGCCGGGATCGATCCGACCAGTCCCTTCGGCAGGAACAGGGTGACGAAGATGAAAAGGCCGCCGAGCACGTAGAGCCACGCCTCGGGTAACGCGCCGGTGAAATAGGTCTTGGCGTAGTTGACCAGGATCGCGCCGAGGATCGCGCCGTGCAGCGAGCCGCGGCCTCCGACCGCGACCCAGATCACGATCTCGATCGAGTTGGCTGGCGAGAACTCGCTCGGGTTGATGATGCCGACCTGGGGTACGTAGAGGGCACCGGCAACGCCGGCCAGCACCGCCGAGACGACGAACACGAACAGCATGTAATGTTCGACCCGGTAGCCGAGGAAGCGGGTGCGGCTCTCCGCGTCGCGAATGGCGATCAGCACCCGCCCGAGCCGTGAGGCGACGATGAAGCGGCAGACGACGTAGCCGACCGCCAGCGCGACCGCCGAGGCCGCAAACAGCGCCGCGCGGGTGCCGTCCGCCTGCAAGTTGGCGCCGAGGATATCCTTGAAATCGGTCAGCCCGTTGTTGCCGCCGAAGCCCATGTCGTTGCGGAAGAACGCGAGCATCAGGGCGAACGTCAGCGCCTGGGTGATGATCGAGAGGTAGACGCCGGTGACGCGCGAGCGGAACGCGAACCAGCCGAAGGCGAACGCGAGCGCGCCCGGCACCAATACCACCATCAAGAGCGCGAAGGGGAAGACGTCGAAGCCGTACCAGTACCAGGGCAGGTCTTTCCAATTGAGGAAGACCATGAAATCGGGCAGGACCGGGTGCTTGTAGACCCCGCGCTCGCCGATCTGGCGCATCAGATACATGCCCATGGCGTAACCGCCGAGGGCGAAGAAAGCGCCGTGGCCGAGGCTGAGGATGCCGCAGAAGCCCCAGATCAGATCGACGCTGAGGGCGAGCAAGGCGTAGGTCAGATACTTGCCGAGCAGCGTCACCACCCAGGTCGGGACATGAACGGGCGATCCCGCCGGCACCATCAGGTTGAGCGCCGGCACGATCGCGGCGGCGGCCACGATCAGAGCGAGCGTCGTCAGCGCCGCCCGGCTTTCGGTCAAAAACGCGAACGGAGAGGCTCGAATCATCGGCTCAGGTTTCCACCGCGCGGCCCTTGAGGGCGAACAGCCCGCGCGGACGCTTCTGGATGAAGAGGATGATGGCGACGAGAACCAGGATCTTGCCCAGCACCGCGCCGGCGTAGGGTTCCAGGAACTTGTTGACGAGGCCCAAGGACATCGCCCCGACCAACGTCCCCCACAAGCTGCCGACGCCGCCGAAGACCACGACCATGAAGCTGTCGATGATGTAGGTTTGGCCGAGATTGGGGCTGACGTTGCCGATCTGCGACAGCGCCACGCCGGCCATGCCGGCGAGACCCGAGCCGAGACCGAACGTCAGCGCGTCGATTCGCCCGGTGGCAATACCCATGGAATCGGCCATGCCGCGGTTTTGGGTCACCGCCCGCATCTCGAGGCCGAAGCGAGTGAAGCGGATCGCCGCCGCCAGAACCCCGAGCATGGCGAGGCAAAACACGACGATGACGATCCGGTTGTAGGTGAGGAGAATACCGCCCGCGAGCTCGATGCCGCCGGTCATCCAGGTGGGATTGGCGACTTCCTTGTTGGGGGCGCCGAAGATCGTGCGCACCAACTGCTGCAAGACCAACGACAGCCCCCAGGTCGCGAGCAGCGTCTCCAGCGGCCGGCCGTAGAGCCAGCGGATCACCGTGCGCTCGATCAGGATTCCGGCCGCGCCGGCGACGAGGAACGCCGCCGGCACCGCCACCGGCAGATACCAATCGACGGCGCCCGGCGCGAGGGCGCGGAAGAGTTCCTGCACCCCATAGGCGGTGTAGGCGCCGAGCATGATCATCTCGCCGTGCGCCATGTTAATCACGCCCATGACGCCGAAGGTGATGGCAAGCCCGAGGGCGGCCAGCAGCAGCACCGAGCCCAGGCTGATCCCCTGGAAGAGGTTGAGGGCGACGTTGTAGAGGACGAGCCGTTTTTCGATCCGCTCGCGCGCGCCGCCCAAGGCGGCGCGGACAACCTCGTCGGTTTCGACCGAAAGCCGGGCCTGGATCAGGTTCTTGACTTGCGGATCGGAAGTTTCGCCGAACTGGGCGAGCGCCGCCAGGCGCCGCTCCGGCGCCGGATCGGAAAGCTCGGCGGCGGCGAGCGCGAGTCCGAGCGCGGTTTTGGCGGCGGCGTCCGTTTCCTTGGCGAGCGCCTCGCGCAACATGGGCGCGGCCGCCGGGCTCGGCGATTTCAGGAGCGCTTCGGCCGCCTTGCGCCGCCCGGCGGCATCGCCGGCGATGACGTTTTGCCGGCTGGCGGCGGATTCGAGTTTCGCCCGCAGCCGGTTGTTGACGACGATTTGGCT
>MIAC01000222.1:34174-35173 GCA_001830475.1 Rhodospirillales bacterium RIFCSPLOWO2_12_FULL_67_15 | reverse complement strand
GGCGCGGGCGAAGTGGACCTGATCGCACGCCGCGGGCGCACGCTCGCCTTCGTCGAAGTCAAGGCGCGGGTGGACCTGAACGCCGCGGCCGAAGCGGTCCGTCCCGAGCAGCGCCGGCGCATCGTCCGCGCCGCCGAAGCCTTCCTCGCCGAGCGCCCGGGCTTAAGCGGGCTCGAGGTCCGATTCGACGCGGTCCTGGTCGCGCCCGGCCGCCTTCCGCGCCACCTTCCCGGCGCGTGGCGCGCCGACGGATGAGGGGGGTCATTGAGGCCGGAGACCTACGCTTGTAATATGAATCCCATGACCCGATTCGCCCCACGCCCCGATAGGGGCGCAATATTAAATATTGCGCGCGGGGATTCGCCCGCGCGCCTGCGCTTTTATTTCGCGCTTCTGCTGCCGCTCGCGCTTGGCGCTTGCGTCGGCGCCGCGGTCGGCGGCGCGGCGGCCGTCGGGGTCGCGGCCTACGACGAGCGCGGCATCGACGGCGTCGCCAACGACCTCAAGCTCGCCATGGACATCCGCACCCGCTGGCTCGACAAGAATCACATGATCCCGACCAAGGTTTCGGTCGAAGTCTACGAGGGCCGCGCGCTTCTCACCGGCCTGGTCCAGGACGAGAAGATGCGCGCCGACGCGGTCGGCGAAACGTGGAAAGTGGTGGGCGTCAAGCAGGTGTTGAACGAGATCGAGATCGCGCCTTCGACCGGGGTGGTGGACTACGGCCGCGACTCCTGGATCACGACCCAGATCAAGTCCAAGCTCGCCTTCGACGAGAAGGTGATGGCGATCAACTTCAACGTCCAGACGATCAACGGCAGCGTCTATCTCATCGGCATCGCCCGCAGCGCCGACGAGCACCGCCGCGTGCTCGACACAACCCGCTCGATCGGCTACGTGCGCCGGGTGGTCGATCACATCCGCATCAAGGGGGCGTCGTGAGCCTGCCCGCCTCGCTCTCGCCGGCGGTGCGCGTCTCGCTGCGCGCGGTCGCAGCCG
>MIAC01000222.1:28810-34158 GCA_001830475.1 Rhodospirillales bacterium RIFCSPLOWO2_12_FULL_67_15 | reverse complement strand
CGACGTCGCCGAGGTCGCGCTGCTGCTCGCCGCCACCAGCCGGCCGGGGGTGCTGTTGCAGCCCTATCGCCGCCACCTCGCCAAGATGTGCGAGGAGGTCGCCCGCCACGCCGGGCCCGAGCCCGCGTTCGACATGCGGATCGAGGCGCTCGCCGAGGTGACCGCCAAGCGCTACGGCTACGTCGGCAGCGCGGACGCCTTCCGCGATCTGGATTGCGCCAATCTCACCTACGTCATGGACCGGCGCGGCGGGCTTCCGGTCACTCTCGGAATCATCTACCTGCACGTCGCACGCGCGCTCGGCTGGTCGCTTTCGGGGATCGACTTTCCGCCCAGGTTCCTGCTCCGCCTCGAGCACGCGGGCCGGCGCGCGCTGCTCGATCCGTTCGAGGGGCTGAAGGTGCTGGAAACGCCGGCGCTGCGCGCGATGCTCAAGGAATTCGCCGGACCCGATGCCGAGATCCGTCCCGGCCACTTCCGCGCGCTTAGCCCCCGCGAGGTGTTGCTCCGGCTCCAGGGCACGATCAAGGCGCGACTCTTGGATTCCCGCCAGGTCGAGGACGCGCTCGCCCAGGTCGAGCTGATGCTGCTGTTCGCGCCCGAGACGCCCGCGCTCTGGCGCGAGGCCGGAGTGCTCAATTCCCGGCTCGACAACGTCAAGGCCGCGGTCGCCGCCTTCGAGGAGTTCCTGCGCCGGGAAACCCGGGATTCGAACCGCTACCGGGTTTCGATGATGCTCCAGGAGCTGCGCGCCCGGCTCAACTGAGATCCACCCGGGACGGGTTCGGACTATATTATCGCGTCCCCGAGGTTCCCGGCCGATGAAGCTCGCCGTCGCCATCCAGATGGATCCGATCGAATCGGTCAACATCGAAACCGATTCGACCTTCGCGCTCGCGCTCGAAGCCGACCGCCGCGGGCACGCCATTTTTCACTACCTGCCCCAGAACCTCGCCTTCGCCCAAGGCCGGCTGAAAGCGCGCGCCCGTGCCCTCTCGGTCCGGCGCAAGGCGGGCGATCACTACACCCTGGGCGCGCCCGAGACCCTCGACTTGGCCGGGCTCGACGTCGTGCTGATGCGCCAGGACCCGCCCTTCGACATGGCCTACATCACGGCGACGCACCTCTTGGAGCACATCCATCCGGCGACGCTGGTGGTGAACGATCCGGTCAGCGTGCGCAACGCGCCAGAAAAATTGTTCGTCACCCGCTTTCCCGAACTGATGCCGCCGACCTTGATCGCCTCCGATCGCGACGAGATCAAGGCGTTCCGCGCCGAGCACCGCGAGATCGTGGTCAAGCCGCTCTACGGCGGCGGCGGCGCCGGCGTCTTCCACATCCGGCCCGAAGACGACAACCTGAACGCGCTTCTGGAGATGTTCACCGCGTGGAGCCGCGAGCCGGTGATCGTGCAGAAGTACATCCCCGCCGTGCGCCAGGGCGACAAGCGGATCGTGCTGGTGGAGGGGCGCGCGGTCGGCGCGTTGCGCCGCGTGCCGCCGCCAGGCGAGGCGCGCGCCAACCTGCACGTCGGCGCGCGCGCGGAAAAGGCGACATTGGACGCGCGCGACCGGGACATCTGCGCCGCGATCGGCCCGGCGCTGAAGGAAAAAGGCCTGGTCTTCGTCGGCATCGACGTGATCGGCGGCTTTCTCACCGAGATCAACGTCACCTCGCCGACCGGCATCCAGGAGATCGGCCGCTTCGACGGCGTCGCGATCGAAGCCCAGATCTGGGACGCGATCGAAGCGCGCGTCAAGACCGCGAAGGCCTGAGGCCGCTTGCACCCTTTCCCGTTCCCACGCCCCCACTTCAAAGACAAGGAATAGACCATGACCTACATCCTGGCGCTCGCCGGCGATCCCGCCGCCTGGGCCGCTCTCGTCACCCTGATCGCGATGGAAGTGGTGCTCGGGATCGACAACTTGATCTTTATCGCCATCCTCACCAACAAGCTGCCCGAGCAGCATCGCGCGAAGGCCCGCCGGCTCGGCCTCGGCGCCGCGCTTGGTCTTCGTCTCGTTCTGCTCGCCACGGTCGCCGCCATCGTGCAACTGACCGAGCCGGTCTTTTCCGTCTTCGGCCGGGGTTTCTCCTGGCGCGACGCGATCCTGATCGCGGGCGGGCTGTTCCTGGTCTGGAAAGCGACCAAGGAGATTCACCATAACGTCGATCCCGATCCGGGGCCGGATATGTTCGACAGCGGCCGGGCGGCGCTGGGTCTTTCGGCCGCGGTCGGGCAAATCCTGGTGCTCGACCTGGTGTTCTCGATCGACAGCATCGTCACCGCCGTCGGCATGACCGAGCACATCCCGATCATGGTCGCGGCGGTTCTCGTCGCCGTCGCCGCGATGGCGCTGGCGGCGGGGCCGCTCGCTAATTTCATCAACGCCAATCCGACCGTGGTGATGCTGGCGCTCGGCTTCCTCATGATGATCGGAACCGCGCTGATCGCCGAAGGCTTCGGCGCCGCCATCCCCAAGGGCTACATCTACGCCGCAATGGCGTTTTCGGCCCTGGTCGAGGGCCTCAACATGCTCGCCCGCCGGGCGCGGCGGCGGCGGGAAAAGAGCGCATGAGGGACGTTCACGATCTTGTTAAGACCCAAATGAAGCGGTGCGGTGTATGGGTAGGGCGCCGACGAAGTCGCGCGGGCGAATCGTCGTGCGAATGCACGCCTACCGGCGTGACGCGCGCATTAAATGAGGTGTCCCATGCGTGGTTCATTTGCACTTGCTCGGTTCGGGGCCGCGATCTTGGTCGCGCTCGCGGTCGCGTTCGCCGCGGCGCCGACGCTGGCGATGCCGATTTACCTCGAAGACGGCGTCGCCGCCGACGGCTACGACGCGGTCGCCTATTTCACCGAAGGCCAGGCGGTCAAGGGCGACGCCAAATTCCAGCACGCATGGAGCGGCGCGAAGTGGAATTTCGCCTCCGCCGCCAACCGCGACCTGTTCGCCGCCGACCCGGAGAAATACGCGCCCCAGTACGGCGGCTTCTGCGCCTACGGCGTCTCCTACGGCGCGAAACCGAAAGGCAGCGGCGAAGCCTGGAGCATTCACGAGGGCAAGCTCTACTTGAACCTCAACCGGGCCATCCGGGTGCTGTGGCGGACCGACATCCCCGGCTACATCGCCAAGGCCGAGGCGAACTGGCCGCAACTCAAGGACCGCTGATTTCGGTGGGAGAAGCCCCGGGCGTGCTTCTATGATCGCCGCCGGGAGGCGCTCTCATGGTCGCGCGAGTCAACACGGTGGCGTTTCAGGGGATCGGCGTTCTCGCCGTCGACGTCCAGGTGCAGATGGCTTCGGGCCTTCCCGCCTTCTTCGAATCTTACGGACATACGCTGTTTCCGCTATTCGGGAATGCCTGTCGGCAAGACCCCGAATGAACCGCTTGCCAAACGCGCACCTGGCCGTTGTCGACGAGCGCAAGGTCAACGCGTATCTGCTGTCCGACAGCCATCCGGCGGGACGGGCGAAGGCCGTCTTTTTCCGCCGCTACCTACGGCTTCCGGGCGTCGTCGTGGGAAGCCTTGCGTGACGCATTGCTCGCCCATGGGCGGACGGCCGAAGTCGTCTCGACGACCGAGACTGAATTCGGAATGAAGTATATATTGGAAGGGACGCTGGCCGCGCCGGACGGCCGGGTGCCGCATCTGCGCACGGTCTGGTTCGTGACGGCGGGCGAGGTCTTTCCGCAGCTGGTGACGGCCTATCCCGCTCTAGGAGATGAGAAATGATCAAGGAACTCGATCCCGTCGTCCTGACCGAGAATTTGCCCGAGGACGGATTGGAAACCGGGGACGTGGGCTGGGTCGTGATGGTCCATGGCGACGGCGCCGGATTCGAGGTGGAATTCGTGACCCTCGCGGGCGAGACCGTTTCGGTGGTGACGGTTCCGTCCCGCGCCGTCAGGCCCGTCGGCCCGAAGGAGATCGCCCACGCCCGGATGGTGGCGTGACCGGGCGGGTATCGAGGAAGGCCGATATCCCCGGCTACATCGCCGTCGTGCGCCCACCGGCGAAGCCGGCATCATTTGTTGGCGCGCCTTCCGGCGCGACGCGCGCAAGCCCGCGTAAGGCCGAGGCGAACTGGCCGCAACTCAAGGACCGCTGATCTCGTCGCGCCGTTTCCCGCGCGCTCTCTCTTGCCCTATGATCGCCGCCGGGAGGCGCTCTCATGGTCGCGCGCGTCAACACGGTGGCGTTTCAGGGGATCGGCGTTCTCGCCGTCGACGTCCAGGTGCAGATGGCTTCGGGCCTCCCCGCCTTCACCGTGGTCGGGCTGCCCGACAAGGCGGTCGGCGAAAGCCGCGAGCGGGTGCGCGCCGCGCTGGCCGCCATGGGGCTCGCGTTGCCGCCCAAGCGCATCACCGTCAATCTGGCGCCGGCCGATCTCGCCAAGGAAGGCTCGCACTTCGATCTTCCGATCGCGCTCGGGCTCTTGGCCGCGATGGACGCGCTGCCCCGGGACGAAATCGCCGAGTACGCGGCCTTGGGCGAGCTCGGCCTCGACGGCCGCATCACCCGCGTCGCCGGCGTGCTGCCGGCGGCGCTGCACGCCAAGGAACAAGGGCTGGGGCTGATCTGCCCCGCGAGCCAAGGCTCGGAAGCCGCCTGGGCGGAGGGCCTGCGCGTTCTTCCCGCCCGCGATCTCGTGCAGATCGTCAACCATTTTCGCGGGCAGCAGGTGCTGGCCGCGCCCCAGGCCAGGCTTTCGGAAATATCCGTCACCTATCCCGACATGGCCGACATCAAGGGCCAGGAAACGGCGAAGCGCGCGATCGAGATCGCGGCGGCGGGCGGGCACAATCTCTTGATGATCGGGCCGCCCGGGGCGGGGAAATCGATGTTGGCGCAACGTCTGCCGGGCCTCTTGCCGCCGTTGGACGCGGCCGAGGCCCTCGAAGTCAGCATGATCGCGAGCGTCGCCGGCGAGCTGCCCGAGGACGGCCTGACGCGCAGGCGCCCGTTTCGCGACCCGCATCATTCGGCCTCGGTTCCGGCGCTGGTCGGCGGCGGCGCGCGGGCAAAACCGGGCGAGGTTTCGCTCGCGCATTTGGGCGTGCTTTTTCTCGACGAGTTGCCGGAGTTCCAGCGCCAGGTGCTCGAATCGCTCCGCCAGCCCTTGGAGACCGGCCGGGTCTCGGTCGCGCGGGCCGCCGCCCACGTCACCTACCCCGCGCGCGTCCAGCTCGTCGCCGCCATGAACACGTGCCGCTGCGGGCACTTGGACGACGCCGCCCAGGCCTGCTCGCGCGCGCCCAAATGCGCCGAGGAATACCAATCGCGGATTTCGGGGCCGCTGTTCGATCGCATCGATCTCCACGTCGAGGTCGGCGCGGTC
>MIAC01000222.1:6885-28780 GCA_001830475.1 Rhodospirillales bacterium RIFCSPLOWO2_12_FULL_67_15 | reverse complement strand
GCCGAAGGATCGGCGGCGATCGCGGCGCGGGTCGCGGCCGCGCGCGCGATCCAGAAGGCGCGTTATGCCGTCCTCGATTTCGATCCCCCGGTCCGCACCAACGCCGAGGCCGACGGTACGCTGTTGGAAAAGATCGCGGCGCCCGACGACGCCGGGCGGAAGCTGCTGGCCGAAGCCGCGGATAGACTCAAACTGAGCGCGCGCGGCTATCACCGCATCTTGCGCGTCGCGCGCACGCTCGCGGATTTGGAAGGCGCGGAAAGCGTGCGCCGGCTCCACGTCGCCGAGGCGCTCAGCTATCGCCGCATCGCCCCCAACCGCGCGGCGGCTTGATCGCGCCTTAGCACCGCCAGGCGCGATCGCCGGCCGGTTCGAAGGGCGCTCAACCGAGCGCGCGATAGGCGAGATAGCCAAATCCGGTCGCCAGGGCGCCCACGGCGGCCAAAAGCAAGTAGGCGGCGAACACGCGCGGCTTGACCAACGCCCAAACCGCGGTCATCGCCGGGACCGACGACACTCCGCCCGCGACCATGAAGGTCATTCCGACCGCCGGATTCATGCCGAGATCGATCAGGCCGGCGACAAGCGGAATGGCGGCGAAACCGTTCAGATAGGCCGGCAGCCCGAGCAAAACCGCGCCCGGGATCGCGAGCCACGCTTCGCCGCCGAGCCAGCGCGCGATCCCGTCGCCGGGCACATAGGCCAACATCAGGCTCTCGATGAGAAACGCCACGGCCATCCACCGTGCCAGGAACCACCCGGTTTGCGCGAATTCGGCGACGAATATCTGCGCGCGGGCCGGGTCCCGCCAGAAGCGCCAGGCGGGCGGGGCCGGCGCGAGCAGCTTGCGGGCGGACTTGACCGCGCACGCCGACTGCGCCGGCCGCCGCAAGGGATCGGCGAGCCGGCCGAGGCCGACCAGGCCCATGGTCGCGAATCCCGCCAGCAGCCCCATCCCGACGGCGGCGATCGTTTTCACGATCGCGAATTCGATTCCGATCGCGGCGGCGGTCAGGACGAACATGTTGGGATCCATGATCGGCGAGGCGATCCAGAAAGCCATCACCGGCGCGAGCGGCACGCCCGCCGTGAGCAGCCCGGCAATCAGCGGAATGACGCCGCACGAACAGAACGGCGACAGCGCGCCGAACAGGGCGGCGAGCGTCACCATGCGCGCCTCGCGCCCGGCGAAGGCGCGAGCGATCAGCCCGTCGGCCCCGCTCGCCTTCGCGGCCGCGGCCGCGAGAACCGACAGCGCGAACCACGGCGCGATCGATCGCAACGCCTCGCCCGTGAACGCGAGGCTGGCCGCCGCCTGGTCCGGGGCGAGAACGGCGAGGGCGGCGACGATGGCGGCAGACGCCAGGAGGACCGGGTCGGCCCTCTTCCACAGAACCGCGAACCCGGGACGGTCGGGCACGGTGGCCGTTGGCGACGAGGTCGGAGACGGGATCATTTTTTTACCTACTTTTCCAGAAATATAGTTATTTCGACCCGAAAAAAAACGGTTTACTCGGCCGCTTGCCGCCGGCGGGCCGGGACGCCGACGCAACACTCGCGCTTGAGATAGGTCACGGCCTCGTTGAGCACGTCGAAATTCGGCCGGCACATCACCATCCGGCCGTGGCGTTCCCGCTCGATCAGGTCGGCGCCGGCAAGCGCTTGGATGTGGAACGACAAGGTCGAAAGGGGAATTTCGAGGTGCGATTGAATGTCGGCGATCGACAGTCCCTCTTTCCCCGACCTGATCAGGAGCAGCAGGACCGCGAGGCGGGTCTCGTTCCCGAGTTCGGCGAAGACCTTGGCGGCGGCGCTCGCGTTCATGATCCGAAAGCTACCACACCCGCCGGGGCGATACAACTATTTTTTTAGTTATATAGTTTAATCGTCGATATCGTCCGCGCTAGCCCTTGAGCGCGAAGTCGGCCGCCGAGACCTGGGCGGCGTTGACGCCGTCCACGTGCGCGACCTGGTAGGAGTTGGCGTCGGTCGCCTGGCTCGCGTTCGTAGTGTAATAGATGTCGACGCCGGCCGCGCCGTTCTGCGCGCCGACGACGACGATGCCCGAAACCGCGCTGCCGCCGGAGAGATCGAGCGGCGCGCCCCCGAGCGAAGCCGCGGTTTCGAAGTAGCGCGCGGGATCGAGCAGGCCCGCGTCGCCGAGCCCGAAGTCCGCGTCGCCGAGCACGAAGCGGTCCTGCCCGGGCTGGAAATCGGCGATGGTGTCGGCGCCCAAGGACTGCACCTTGTCCGCGACCGTCGCTCCATTCCCGCCTCCGAACACGAACTGGTCCGCGCCTCCGCCGCCCGTCAGCGTGTCCGCGCCCGGCCCGCCCCGGAGCGTGTCGTCGCCGGCGCCGCCCTGGAGCGCATCGTCGCCGGCGCCGCCGACGAGAACGAGGTTCTCGACCGGCGCGGACAACGGGTCTGTCCGCGCTTCGGGCTCGGGCAACACAGCCGGAGCCGGCTCGACCGCCGCGGGGATATAGCCGATCGCCGGCTTGAAGCCGAAAACCGGATCGGAGGCGAGCGCGATCCGCACCGGTTCGGGCGCATCGCCCGAGCCGGCGAGAAAACGCTCGCCGGTGGAGCCCGTAAGCTGCGTCCCGGCCCAGTCCTCGGCCTCGGCCTTCGCCGCGGCGAAGGCGCGCCCGAGCGCCTGCTCGGGCGGCTCTCCGGCGGCGAGCGCGTTCCTGAAGGCGTTCTCGGCCGCCGCCTGCCCGGCCGCCAGCTCGACCGTCGTCGCGGCCCGGCCCGCGCTCGCGAGAATGGCGCTGTTGATCGCCGCGGCGAAGGCCTGGCGCGGTCCCGAAACATTGGTCGTGACGGCGGCGATCCAGCCGCGCGCGTCGGCGAGCAGCTCGCCGCGATCGAGCCTAGCCGCCCATTCGCGCGCGAGCGACGTGATCCAACCGGTCGCGGCGGCGAGCTGCCCGGGGCCGGGAGCGAGCGACGGCGCGCCCGGGGCTGCCGCGACCGCGGCTTCCCATCCTTCCTTCGGAACGCGGACCAGGTTCGCCTCGGGGCCGATTTCCGCGAGCGCGGTCCACCGTTCCGCCTCGACCGCCGACGGCGCGCGCACCAAAGCGGCGCGCCAGCTATCGGCGGCCGCGAGCGTCTCCGCCGCGCCCGGGTCGGGACGGACCCGCGCCGCCCAGCCTTCGGCTTCGCGCGAAGAAGGCGCGGGCACGACCGCGGCCCGCCAACTCTCGTCCGGCGCGCGGGCCTCCGCCAAACCGGAACCGGGGCGGACCTCGGCGGTCCAGTGTTCGGCTTCGCGCGCCGACGGTGCCCCTTCGACCGAGGCCCGCCAGCTTTCGAGGCGCGCGAGAGCCTCCGCCGCGCCCGCGTCGGGCCGAACCTCCGCGGCCCAGCGCTCGGCCGCGCGCGCGGAAGGCGCGGCCTCGACCGCCGCCTCCCAACCGGGCGGAGCTTCGCCAACGGCCGTTTCGGGCGGCGCCATTTCGGTCCGCGCCGCCCAATCCTCGACCTCGCGCCCGGGCGGCGCGCCTTCGACCGCCGCTTCCCAACCGCGTTCGGATTCGCGCGCCGCCGCCGCGGGCGGTTCGGCGCTCTCGGTCCGTGCCGTCCAGGTCTCGGCCGCGCGCGCGGTCGGCGCCATCTCGACCGCGGCGCCCCAGCCCTCGGCCATGGCCCGGCGCGATTCCTCGTCGCCCTCGCCCAGCGCCACCGGCCCGGGGGCAACCTCGGCCCGCCATTCCTCGGCTTGGGATGCGGAAGGCGCGGGCTCGGCCGCCGCCGGCCATTCGGCGAGCGCGCCCTCGAGCTTGGGGCCGGTCTCGGTCTTCGCCGCCCAGGCCCGTTCCGCCTCGGGATCGCCGCGAACGACCCCGGTTTCCCAGCCGAGCGCTGCTTCCCCGGGATCGCCGCGGGCGATACGCGCTTCCCATTCGGCCTGCTCGCGCGCGTCCGCGACCTCGGTCCTCGGCCGCCAGGCGGCGAGCGCGGGATCTTCCTCAGGCCGCGAAGGCGCCGCGAACGCGGTCGGGTTCTCGCGGTGCGCGCGGGCCAGCGCCTCCATATACGTGGGCGTCAATTCGCGGGCCCCGTCGGCGAGCGAGGTCACCGCGTCGCCGAACTGGAGGCCGACCTGGCGCACGGTCATCAGGAATGGCGCGGACGGGGCGACGTCGTAGCCCGAGGCGGTCGCGCCCTCGTTCGCCTGGTCGAGCGTCTTCATGCCGCCGCCGTTGACGAGCGCGATCTCGCCCAAGGCCCCTTGGGCGCGCGGGAGCAGGACGGCGGTGGTCTCGCCGCCGGTCGCGACGCGGAGCGCGCCCGCGGCCTCGCGCACCCCGACGATGGCCGAGGGCGTGTGCACGGTGAACGCGTCGAGGTTGCCCCGCCCGATTTCGCCCGCGACGAAGGAAACCGCGCCGCCTTCGACCGAAAGCGCGATCTCGCCGGTCTTGCGGATGGGGTCGTAGAGAACGTGCTCGATTCCGAACTGGGTCTGCTCGCCGAGCGAAACGCGGGTGCCGTCGGCGAGCGTCAGCGCGACGCGCCCCGCCCCGGTTTCGATCGCATCGCCGGCGTAAAGCGGCGTGTCCTTCTCGGCGGCGACATAGCTGCCGTCGGCGCGGCCGAAGAAAACTTCACCCGCGATACCGTCGACGAGCCCGACCGGGTCGGACGGGCCGAGGGTCGGACGCGGGGCGGCAGCCGGCAGCGCCGCGAGCGCCTCGACCACGTCGGGCGTCAGCACCGAGCCTTCGGAATTGATGAGATTGGGGCGCGGGTCGCGCGCGAAATAATCGCGCACCAGAACCGCCTCGCCGGACGGACCGACCAGCCAGAGATCCGGACCCTCGCGCACGTAGCGCGCGCCGAGCAAAAGATGCCCGCCGGGGATTTCGAGCAGATCGCCTCGGCCGGCGTCGAGCACGGCGACCCGTCCGCGCGGGCGGACTGTTTCGGCGAGCGAAAGCGGCTGGGACGCAGGCATAGGCTCCCCCAAAGGGGTTCCATTATAACCTAGATATCGGTGCCTCTAAATCGTTCGGCACCATATGTTGTGGAAAAGTAGGGCGGAATGTTTCGATGCGATTACGTAACAATCACTCTTGGCGGCGGATCATGCCGCCCAAATCGCGCCCGCCGAAGATGTGGACATGAAAGTGGAAAACCTCCTGATGGGCGTCGGGTCCGTGGTTGGCGAGAAAGCGGTAGCCGGGCCGGACCAGGCCCAGCTTGCGCGCCGCCGCCGCGACCGCGCGGAAGAAGCCGGCGATCTCGGCTTCGCTCGCGCGCTTTCCGAAATCGTCCATGTCGACGTAAGCGCCTTTCGGGATCACCAGCACGTGCACCGGCGCCTGCGGCCGGATGTCGTGAAAGGCGAGCGCGTGTTCGTCCTCGTGGACTTTCTTGCAGGGAATCTCGCCGCGCAGGATCTTGGCGAACGGATTGTCGGAATCGTAAGCGGGCGGGTTCATTTCGTCCTGCCTCCCCTTTTCTTCCGGCGGGACTGCTTTTCGGCTAGACCCGAGGTGCCCTCGCGCCGAGCGAGTTCCGTCCACACCTGGCCGGGCTTCACCTTGGCCGCCGCCCACAGCACCAGCAGGTGATAGAGCGCGTCCGCGCTCTCGGCGGCGATTCTCGAAGGCGTTTCGTTGAGCGCGGCGGCGACCGTTTCCGCCGCCTCCTCGATCACCTTGCCGCCGATCTTGTCCAGGCCGCCTTCGAGAAGCTTCGCGGTGTAGGAAACGCGCGGGTCCGCGCGCCGGCGGCGCTTGCCGATGGTGGCGAAGAGCCGATCGAGCACGCGCGCATCACGGGGACTTTTGGATTTTGCCATGGGTTGCTTCCTAAGTCCCCGTCGGGGGATCGTCCCGGACCGGCACGCCGGCGGCCTTCATGTGGGCCTTGGCCTCGGCGATGGTATAGAGGCCGAAATGGAAAATCGAGGCCGCGAGCACGGCCGAGGCGTGGCCCTCCTTCACGCCCTCGACCAGATGATCGAGATTGCCGACGCCGCCCGAGGCGATCACCGGCACCGGAACCGCGTCGGGAAACGCGCGGGTCCGCGCGCCGGCGGCGCTTGCCGATGGTGGCGAAGAGCCGATCGAGCACGCGCGCATCACGGGGACTTTTGGATTTTGCCATGGGTTGCTTCCTAAGTCCCCGTCGGGGGATCGTCCCGGACCGGCACGCCGGCGGCCTTCATGTGGGCCTTGGCCTCGGCGATGGTATAGAGGCCGAAATGGAAAATCGAGGCCGCGAGCACGGCCGAGGCGTGGCCCTCCTTCACGCCCTCGACCAGATGATCGAGGGTGCCGACGCCGCCCGAGGCGATCACCGGCACCGGAACCGCGTCGGCGATCGCGCGGGTCAGCGGAATGTCGAACCCGTCTCGCGTTCCGTCGCGGTCCATGGAAGTGAGCAAAATCTCGCCCGCGCCGGATGCGGCCATGCGCCTCGCCCAGGCAACGGCATCGAGCCCGGCCGGATTGCGCCCGCCGTGGGTGAAGACCTCGAATTTCCCGGAGCCCGAGGCCTTGGCGTCCACCGCGACGACGATGCACTGGCTGCCGAACTTCTCCGCCGCCCGGCGCACGAAATCGGGCTCCTTGACGGCTTGGGTGTTGATCGAAACCTTGTCCGCGCCGGAGAGCAACAGGCGGCGGATATCCTCGATCGTGCGCACGCCGCCGCCGACGGTCAAAGGCATAAAACATTGCTCGGCGGTGCGGGCGACGACATCGTAGATGGTTTCGCGGTTCTCGTGGCTCGCGGTGATGTCGAGAAAACAAAGCTCGTCGGCGCCGGCGCGGTCGTAGACGCGCGCCTGTTCGACCGGATCGCCTGCGTCCACCAGATCGACGAAGCGCACGCCCTTGACCACGCGGCCGCGGTCCACGTCGAGGCAGGGAATGATGCGGATTTTGAGCATGGCCCGCGCGCTCAGTCCTTCAGCTCCGCGACGGCGCTCCCGACCTCGAGCCGGCCGTCGTAGAGCGCGCGGCCGCCGATGACGCCGGCGAGCGGGCGTTTCGCCGCCTGGCTCGCCGTCCGGATCGCCTTCAGGTCGTCGAGGGAGGAAACCCCGCCCGACAGAATCACCGGGATTGAAACCGCCTCGGCAAGCGCGATGGTCGCTTTAATGTTGGGCCCTCCCATCGCCCCGTCGCGCTCGATGTCGGTGTGGATCAACGCGGCGACGCCGGAGTCCTCGTAACGCTTGGCGAGGTCGAGGACGGTGACGTTGGAAACGCTTCCCCAGCCCGCGGTCGCGACCCGGCCGTCGCGCGCGTCGATGCCGACGGCAATCTGGCCCGGATAGCGCCGGCAGGCGTCGCGCACGAGCGCCGGGTCCCTGAGCGCGGCGGTGCCGAGCACGATGCGGGCGACGCTGTGGCCGAGCCAGAAGTCTATCGTCGCCATGGTCCGGATGCCGCCGCCGAGCTGCACCGGGACCCGGACGGCCCAGAGAATTTGTTGCACCACCTTGTCGTTGACCGGTTTGCCTTCGAACGCCCCGTTCAAGTCGACGATGTGCAGCCATTCCGCGCCCGCGTTGGCGAAGGCGCGCGCCTGGGCCGCCGCGTCGTCGGCGAACACGGTCGCGCTCGCCATCTTGCCCTGCACCAGGCGCACGCAGCGGCCGTCCTTGAGATCGATGGCGGGTAAAAAGATCATTTCCGGCTCCAGCAGGCTGTTAGGGCGACCAGGCGAGAAAATTGGCGATCAGGCGGAGCCCGGTCGCCTGGCTTTTCTCGGGGTGGAACTGCGTCCCGGCCATGTTTTCGTGCGCGATCAGCGCCGCCACCGGCCCGCCGTAATCGGTGACGGCGACGACGTCGGCGGGATCGCGGCAGCTCATGGCGTAGGAGTGCACGAAATACGCGTGCGCGCGGTGCGCGATCCCGGCGAGCAGAGGGTGGCCGCCGGCGCGGAACTCGATCGTGTTCCAACCCATGTGCGGAATCTTGAGCGCCGGATCGGCGGGCGCGAGCGCCTTGACCTCGCCCGGAATCCAGCCCAGGCCCGCGTGCGTGCCGTGCTCGAAGCCGGTCGTCGCGAGCAGCTGCATCCCGACGCAGATGCCGAGAAAGGGACGGCCGCGCTCGCGCACCGCCCGGTCCACCGCCGCGACCATGCCGGGCAGGGATTCGAGGCCTTGCTTGCAGTCCGCGAACGCGCCGACGCCGGGGAGCACGATGCGGTCGGCGCGGGCGACTTCGGCCGCGTCCGCGACGACACGGACATCGGCTTTGCTTCCCGATTCGGCGGCGGCGCGCTCGAACGCCTTCGCCGCCGAACGGAGATTGCCGGAGCCGTAGTCGATGATCGCGACTTTCATGGCCGGACGGTCGACGCGAGCTCGCGGGCGAAACCGGGCGCGCCGTCGAGAAAACGCTTGAGCGCGGCGTCGAAGCTTTCGCCCGCGACCACGCCCCGGAAAACGAATCCCGCGCGCTCGAGTTTCCGCCGCCGCAAGTCGTTGCCGAGCCAGCCGAACCCGGCGGAAAGTCCCAATGTCAGCGCCGTCCGGGTCGCCGGATCGAGCCCGACGGCGCGGGCGAGCGCCTCGATCGCCGCAATCGCCGCGGCGAAGACGAGGGCGGCGAGCCAGAGCCGGCGCAGCAAGGCCCACGGCACGCTGAAGAGAAAGGCGGGCCAGGAGAAGCCCTCCTTCACCAGCGCCACGTCACGGTCGGGATCGAGGCCGCCGTGGCGCACGTGCGCCGTATAGAATCGCATGGGTTACGCCGTTCCCGGTCCGGCTAGAGCGAGCCGCCGAGGACGCCCTTGGTGGACGGCACCGCGTCGGGGCGGCGGGGGTCGATCGCGACCGCCTGGCGCAGCGCGCGGGCGAGTCCCTTGAAGCAGGATTCGACGATGTGGTGGTTGTTCTCGCCGTAGACATTGCGCACGTGCACCGTGACGCCGGCGGCCTGGGCGAACGCCTGGAACCATTCGCGGAACAATTCGGTGTCCATCTCGCCGAGCTTCGGCTTCGAGAACGAAACTTTCCACACCAGATAAGGCCGGTTGGAGGCGTCGATGGCAACCTCGGTCAGGGTCTCGTCCATGGGCGAGAGCGCCTGGCCGAAGCGCGCGATCCCCTTGCGCTCGCCGAGCGCCTTCGCCACCGCCTCGCCGATGGCGATGCCGACGTCTTCGTTGGTGTGGTGAAAATCGATGTGCAGATCGCCTTTCGCCTCGACCTCGAGGTCGATCAGGCTGTGGCGCGAGAGCTGCTCGAGCATGTGGTCGAGAAAGCCGATGCCGGTCGCGATCCGATAGACGCCGGTGCCGTCCAGGTCGACGGCGACGCGAACCGAGGTCTCCTTGGTCTTCCGCTCCACCGTGGCCTTGCGCATGGACGTGATTCCCGGATGGCCCGCGGCGATCTGCGCCTGCGGCCGGCCCGTTTGTAGCAGCAAGAAAAGCTCGAGACCAGCGAGGGGCCGGCGCCTCCCCTACGGGTTTTTCCCTAAGGGATTCAGAAGCTTGGGGACGCCCCGAGGGTCGATTCATCCCCGGCTTTCCCCAGGCTTTTCCACAGCGAGCCGATGCCATTTCGGATATGAAAAACACTGCGAATTCAAAGTGATAGCAGATTTCCCCAATGCCCCAGTTAAGGTTTTTGTCCCCAACTCGGGTTCGATTCAAGATTTATGGCTCGCGGGGGCGGCGGGTGCCGATTCGGCCCCGGATTTCGGCGACGATCCAAGCGATCGTGTCCTCGTCGAGGGTCTCGATCGAGGCCGCGATCAGGTTGGCAAGCTCGGTCGCGCGCGGGGAAAGGCCGGAGGTCACCACCTTGATGCGCGGGTGCGATATCTCGGCGAGCCGCTTCAGGGCCTCGGCGTCGTCCCAGAACAGCCCGAAGTAGGCGCACGCCTGGCGGACGAAGCCGGGCGACGGCCGGCCGCGCCGCCCGTGCTCGAGCTGGGAGAGATACGCCGCCGAAAGCCCGAGTTCGCTCGCCATCTCCTTCTGCGTCGCGCCCCGAGCCGCGCGCAGCTCGCGCAGCCGTTTGCCGAAGGGGGTCATCGGCTGCGCGCCTCGCGCGCGCGCTTGATGAGCACATAGAGCGCGCCCTCGCCGCCGTGGCGTGGCCGGGCATTGGCGAAAGCCAGGACATGCGCGCGCAACGGCGGTTCGTTCAACCATCGCGGCACGTTCGCGCGCAAAACACCTGTCGTTCGCCCGCCCGAGCCCTCTTTACCGCCCTTGCCGGTGACGACGAGCACGCAGCGGTGCCCCAAGGCGCGCGCCCGCGCGATCAGGGCGATCAGCGCGGAATGGGCCTCGCCTTGCGTGAATCCGTGCAGATCGAGGGTCGCCTCGATCGGCAACTCGCCCTTGCGCAAGCGGGCCCCGGTATTGCGATCCACGCCCGGCGCCGCGCCGGGATGGAGCATGGGCAATGGGGGCGCGGGCGGCGGTTTTCGCTCCGGCTTCGGCGCGGAAACGGGCGGGGGCTCCGGCGCGGCGATCTTTTCCGCCGTGCCTTCGGAAAAATCCCCGGGCGAGGGATGGCGCCGGCCGCGCCTCTGCTTCAATGGACGCGCGCTTTCGGCCACCGCGCGCCAGAGATGCGCGTCGCCCGGCGCGGACGCGCCAAAATCCAAAGACCCGGCGGCATCCTTCGCGCCCGGTCTTTGATCTTGGCGGCTTGCGCCGCCGGGCGCGGCGGGTTTATGGCTGGGCGTTTTCCTCATCCACCAGCACGATGAACAGCCGTTGCGGCCCGTGCGCGCCGAGCAGCAGCGTTTGCTCGATGTCGGCGGTACGCGAGGGCCCGGTGATCCAGTTGACCGCGCGCGGCATGACGAAATCCTTTCCCGGACCGGTTTCCCGCGCGCGAAGCGCGGCCCAGGCCTCCTCGTAGGTGCCGAGCAGGCGGGACGTGGGCACGACCGCCACGTGCACGGGCGGGACGAGCGCCAGCGTCGTGGGGCTCGCGGGGCCGGAGGCGAGGACCAGCGTGCCGGTTTCGGCGACGGCGGCGAAGGCCCCGGTCACGCCGACCGGGTCGTCCCGCTCGCCTTTGCCTTCGGCCACTTCGAGCGCCGAATGTTGCGCCCACGGAACAGACCTGAGAAGGGAATCTGGGGCGCATTTCAAGCGCGGTTCGATATTGTGGCGGGCCAGATATTGGGCGACGGCGCCGGGCACGTCGCTCAAGCGTTTGACCCGGACGACGTTCGCCTGGACCCGCTCGGCCTCGGCGGTGAAGAGCGCGATCTGGCCCTCGCGCTCGATCCGGGCGCGGGCCGGAACCGGCCCCGGCGCGTGCGCCGCGAGCCGGGCCTCGACCTCGGCGATTCCAGATTTGCCCCGGCGCGGGGCGCAGGCGCGGCGGATGTCGGCGAGCATCGCCTGGCGGCTGGCGCGGCTCATGGTCGTGCGCCCTTCACGTCTGTAGGCGTGCCTTCGCACGACACGCGCAAGTCCGCGTACGGCTTTCTTTTTCTTTCCGCTTCGGCCCACAGCGTCATGAAGGTTTCGCCCTCGGGCGCGGGAAAGTCGCGCGCCGCGGTCCAGCCGCCGAGGAACGGCAAGCGGCGAAAGCTCCGCCCGGCGCCGGCCAGGTTTCCGAGCGCGCGGATCAAGGGCGCCATGATCGCGTGATAAAGCCCGGGCCGGGAGGCGACGGACGCCCACGCCGAAAACCCGAGCCGGGCGAGAAACGAACCTCGCCGCTCGCGGTGCAGTTGTTCGCGCCAGGCGCGCAGCATCCTGGGCAGCGGGATCCGCATCGGACAGACGCTTTCGCACCGGCCGCACAGCGTCGAGGCGTTCGGCAGGTGCCGGGCTTCATGCATCCCGATCAGCGCCGGAATCAGCACCGCGCCCATCGGCCCCGAATAGACCCAGCCGTAGGCGTGCCCGCCGACCGCGCGATAGACCGGACAATGGTTGAGGCAGGCGCCGCAACGAATACAGCGGAGCATGTCGCGGAACTCGCCCTCGAGCAGCCGGGCGCGACCGTTGTCGAGCAGGATCACGTGATATTCGTCCGGCCCGTCGAGATCGCCGGGGCGGCGGGGACCCGAACAGAAAGAGGTATAGACCGTGATGTCCTGGCCGGTGGCGGAGCGGGCAAGCACGCGCAGGATCACGGTCGCGTCCTCGAGCGTCGGCACGATCTTCTCGATCGAGGCGATGACGATGTGCACGCGCGGGAGCGTGTGGGTCAGGTCGGCGTTGCCCTCGTTGGTCACCAGCACGTTGCCGCCGGTCTCCGCGATCAGCATGTTGGCGCCGGTGATGCCGACGTCGGCGGCGAGGAAGTCGGGCCTGAGCTTGGCGCGGGCCTCGGCGAGCAGGGCGTCCGGCTCGTTCAGCTTCCGCTCGGGCGGAAGGTCGGCGTGGGAGCCGCGGAAGGTCTCCGCCACCTGGGCGAGCGAGAGATGGATGGCCGGGGCGATGATGTGGCTCGGCGGCTCGCGCCGGAGCTGGATGATGTATTCGCCGAGGTCGGTCTCGACCGGACGGATGCCGTGGCGCTCGAGATAGTCGTTGATGGCGATCTCCTCGCCGATCATGGTCTTGCTCTTGGTGACGGTGCGGGCATCGACGCGGCGGCAGATGTCCAGAATCGTCCGCCGCGCCTCCTCGGCGTCGCGGCACCAATGAACCTCGCCGCCGTTGGCGGCGACGCGCCGCTCGAACGTTTCCAGATAGACGTCGAGATGGTCGAGAACGTGCTCCTTGATCGCGCAGGCGGCGTCGCGCAGTTCTTCGAACTCGGGCAAACGCTCGGCTGCCTCCAGCCTTCGCGCGGGGAATCCGTCGGCGAGCTTGGCGAGCGCGGCTTGCAGCGTCGGCGTCGCGAGCGCGGCGCGGGCGTTGGTCTCGAAGCGGCCGGCGGAACTTTCCATGGCGCTCAATCCCCGGCGATGGGCGGGACGTCGGTCATGCCCGCCAGCACCTCGGCGACGTGACGGGCGGCTATGCCCGAGCCGCGGCGTTTCAGGCGTCCGGCGATGTTCATCAGGCAGCCCATGTCGCCGGCGAGAACGAGATTGGCGCCGGTCGCGGCGATGTCGTCGGTCTTGACGTCGGTAATGGCCGCCGAAATGTCCGGGTACTTGACGCAGAACAGCCCGCCGAACCCGCAACAGGTTTCCGCCTCCTTGCCCTCGCGCAATTCGAGCCCGGCGACGGTGGCGAGGAGCGCGCGCGGCTGGCGCTTGACGCCGAGCTCGCGCAGGCCCGAGCAGGAATCGTGATAGGTTGCCGACGACGGCAGCCGCGCCGCGACCCGGGTCATGCCTCGCACGTCGGCGAGAAACGAGATCAGCTCATGGGTCTTGGCCGCGAGCGCGCGGGCGCGCGGTTCCCATTCCGCGTCGCCGGCGAACAGCTCGGGGTAATGGATGCGGATCATCCCGGCGCACGAGCCGGACGGCGCGACCACGTAATCGAACGGCTCGAAGGCGGCGATCAGGCCGCGCGCGACTTTCCGCGCGTTGCCGGAATCGCCCGAATTCCAGGCCGGTTGGCCGCAACAGGTCTGGGCGCGCGGCACCGCGACCGCGCAGCCGGCTTCTTCGAGCAGCTTGACGGCGGCGAAGCCGACGGTCGGGCGCATCAGATCGACGAGGCAGGTGACGAACAGCCCGACGCGGGCGCGTGCGGGCGACCCCCGGGTCGAAGAGCCCGGGGGCCCGCGCGCATCAATGGATGCGCCCCTATCGGGGCGGGCGGAGACGCTGGAAGGCGGGGCCGGCATGGCCGGAAGATTGGCTTCCGTCCGCGCCAAAGGCAAGGAGGCGCTTTCAGGGCGCGGGTAGGCTCTTGGGTCGCAACACGAACAGTTCGGCCGGGTGCTTCAGCGCCCCGGCGTAAGCCTCGGCCTTGGGCCCGGCGCCGAAAAACACGTCGACGCGCAAGGGGCCCTTGATCGCGCTGCCCCGGTCCTGGGCGAGGGCGAGGCGCACGAGCGGGCGGGCGGGATCGAGCGGATCGCGGGTCGCAAGATAGAGCGGCAGCCCGAAGGGCAGATGCGCCGGATCGACCGCAAGGCTGCGCTCGGGTGTGAGCGCCACGCCTTCCGCCCCGAACGGCCCTTCGCCCTCGATCTCGCGGAAGAAGATATACGAGCGGTTCTCGCGCATCAGCGCCGCGCCTTCGGCGGGATGGGCGGCGATCCAGGCGCGGATCGCCTGCAGGGTGATGTCTTCGGGCGCCAGGGCCCCGCGCGCGACGAGAACGCGGCCGATGGCGGTATAAGCGTGCCCGTTGCGCGCGGCGAAGCCGAGCCGGACCGTGTTTCCTTCCGGCATCGTCACCCGGCCGGAGCCCTGGACGTGGAGAAAGAATGCGTCCCGAGCGTCGTCGACCCAGAGGATCTCGAACCCTTTTCCGGCGAGCGCGCCCGCTTCGATCGCGGCCCGGTCGTGATAGGGCACAAGGCGGTTCTTCTCGATCCGCCCGGCGAGCGTCTGGCCGCGCCCGTCGGGGCGGAAGGCGCCGAGGTCCACGGCGACGAGGTCGGCGGGCGGACGATAAATGGGAAAGCGATAGCGCGCGTCCGGCTTGCGCGCGCCCTTGAGCTCGGCCTCAAAGTAGCCGGTGGCGAAGCCGGAGCTTCCGGCGGCGTCGAGGGCGCGCCAGACGCGAAACTCGGATTCGAAAAAGCGCCGCGCCGCCTCGGCATCGTTCGCAGGCAAGCGTCCCGCGGAGGCGCAGGGCGCCCGCCAGTCTCCGGCCAGGCCCATGACGCCTTCGGGATCGAGCGCCGCGGCGGGGGGAAGCTTTCCGATCCGGGCGCACGAATTCAGGAGCGCCGGGACCGCGGCGCCGACGTCGTCGTCGGCCCAGCCGGCGAGGTCGGTATAGCTCGCCGGCGCGAGCGCGAGCTTCGCGGGCGGCGTCGGCGCGGCGCACGCGCCGAGCCATACGATAACGAAAACGAACGGGAAAAAACGCGGAACGGCGGGACGGCCGGGCATCGCGCCGTTATTCGACGCTTTCGGTCGCGACCAGCATCCAGTTGGGATCGCGCGAGCGCGTGTCGCGTTGGAACGTCCACAAGTCGGTGACGGCCGTCACCGCGGACGAATCGCCGGAGACGACATGGCCGGCGCGGTCGCGGGTGACGTTGATCTGGTCGCTGACGAGGCGGACGGCGACGACGGCGGAGCGGCCGTCCATGTAGGCCTCGGCGATCTCGGCCGAGCGGATGCCGACCAGGGTATTTTCGAGCTTCTCGCCGGCCTCGACGCGTGCTTTCACGGCCTGCGCGAAATTGGCGAAAACGTCGGGATTCAGGATCGGCTTGACGCGGTCAAGTTCGCCCTTGGCGAAGGCTTCGAGGATCATCTCGAACGCGCCCCGTGCCCCGCCCGCGAACGCCTCCGGATCGAAGGAAGGATCGGCGAGCTTGATCTGGGTCAGACCCTCGGCCAGCGTCGCGTTACCGTGGGCGGCCTTGGCGATCCGGTCGGCGCCGGCGGATTCCGATTCTTCGCCCAGGCCCGGCAGGCGGACGACGTTGTCGGTGGCCGGGGCGTCGGGGCGGCGTTCGGAAGCGGGCGCGGGACGGAAGGGATCGCGATAGCCTCGTTCGTGGCCGTCGCGGCGGCCGAGCACGTTACGCAGGCGCAACGCCAGGAATACCGCCACCATGGCGAAGAAGATGATGTCGATGAACTGGAACCCGTCGCTCATGGCCGTACACAATCTCTCGGTATGCTTTGGGTCTTCGTTACCCTACCGCCCCGCCGCCCGCCGGTCCAGCAGGCTGCCGGGCGCGTCATGCGAACGCATGCCTCGCGGCATGACGCCTCCGGGCGAAGAAATCCGCGCTTTCCCGTTACATAGGCACGTCCGCAAGGCGCGGCAATGGCGCAAAGATCATCCCGGGCGGCAGCATTGTTTCGCTGCCCGATCCATGCTAGGTCGCACAGCCCAGATTGGCGCAAAAAACCGGCTATCCCGCGTTTTTCCCGGCAAGGACCGCCCCCATGAGCCCCACGGACAAATCCGGAAACGGCCCCGGAACCGCCCCGCCCGCGAGCGGCGGCGGAACCCAGCCGACATTTGTCATCAACAGCCAGTACATCAAGGACCTGTCCTTCGAGGCGCCGGGCGGGATGAAGGTGTTCCTCGCCCTGCAGAAGACCCCGCCGACCATCACCGTCAATCTCGATGTCCAGGCGACGCCCTTTCTCGACCCCGCCAACGTTTTCGAGGTGGTGCTCAACGTCAAGGCGGAGTGCAAGGTCGGCGAGGCGGTCGGATTCATCGCCGAACTCGCCTATGCGGGCGCCTTCACCATCAACGTCCCCAAGGAACACCTGCAACCGGTGTTGCTGATCGAATGCCCGCGCCTGCTTTTCCCGTTCGCGCGCAATATCCTCGCCGATGTCACGCGCGACGGCGGCTTTCCGCCGTTGTTGCTCGGGCTGGTGGATTTCGCCGGACTCTACCAAGCGCGGATGGCCGAGCTCGCCAAGCAGCAGGGCCAGGCCCCGCGCGGCCAGCCCGCCGGTGGCGCGGCGAAAGCTTGAGCGCCCGGGCGCCGTTCACGCCTTCCAGACCGGATCCTTGAGCTTGGCGAGAAAGGCCGCGTGCGCCGCGGTTTCGGCTTGTGTCGGCGCGTGCGGGCGCGGGGCGCGGGCGCTCGCGGCGTTTGCCGGCGCCGACGACGCGCCGGCGCGGGCAGCCGCGAACGTAAGCCCCGGCTGACGGCCGCCGATCAATTCGAGATAGACCTCGGCGAGCAGCATCGCGTCCTTGAGCGCGCCGTGCACCGCCCGTTCCGACGCGTCGATGCCGAAGCGGGCGCACAGCGCATCGAGGCTCGCCGACGCGCCGGGCGGAATCTTGCGCCGTGCGAGTTGCACCGTGTCCACCGCGCGCGCCGCCGCGACGGGTTCGCGCTCGATCCGGGCGAGCTCGGCGTTGACGAAGCCGAGGTCGAAGGCCGCGTTGTGGATGACGAGCGGGGAATCCTCGATGAAGGCGGCGAAGTCCTCGGCGATCGCAGCGAAGACGGGGTGGATGGCCAGGAACTCGCGCGAAAGCCCGTGCACGGCGACGGCGGCCTGGGGAACGTCGCGCTCGGGATTGACGTAGCGCTGAAACGTCAGCCCGGTCGGCATGTGATTGACCAACTCGACGCAGCCGATTTCGACGATGCGGTCGCCGCCGGCCGGATCGAGCCCGGTGGTTTCGGTATCCAACACGATTTCGCGCATCGATTCTTACCCTTGGTCAACGCCAGCCGGGTTGCCACGCGCGCCTTTTGCTGGCCCGTCGACCGGCGGGACCGCGTGCGGCGGCGACGATAGCCGCCACGCGGCGAAAGGAAAAGCCCCGGGCGAGTCCGGTTCGGATCACGAAATCGGCGCGCCTGAGCTTTTCCCGAACCGGCGTCTGGCGGGCGCGCATGGCGGCGAGCCGGTCGCGGTTCATGCCCGGCCGGGCGAGAAACCGCATCGCTTGAAGAAACGCCGGCGCGTCCGTCACCGCCACCAAGTCGCAACCCCGCTCGGCCCCGGTCTCGAACAGGAGCGGGATGTCCAGCACCACGATTCTTTCGCGTCTTCGCGCCGCTTCGGCAAGAAAGACCCGCGTTCGTTGCCGCACCAGGGGATGAAGAATGGCTTCGAGCCGGCGCAGCGCGGCGGCGTCGGCGAAAACCCGAGCGGCGAGAAAGGCACGGTCGGCGACGCCGTTTTTGACCGCGCCGGGAAACGCCTCGGCGATGCGTGCGAGCGCTGTTTTGTCTTTGGCCAGCAACCGCCGCACCGCCGCGTCGGCGTCGTGAACGGGAACGCCGAGGCGGCGGAACGCACGCGCCGCGGCGGTCTTGCCCATGGCGACCGAGCCGGTGAGACCGACGATGACCATGCGCCCCTTACCCGCGGACTCCCTGGAGAACGTGGGCGCGCAATTCCGCCGTGACCTCGGGTTCGACGCCGAACCAGGCGGCGAACGCGGGCCGGGCCTGATGGAGCAGCATCCCGAGCCCATCCACCGCGACCAGGCCGCGGGCGCGGGCGCGGGCCAGCAAGGATGTTTCGAGCGGAGTATAGACGATGTCCATGACTACGGCCTGGGCGGGCAACGGCGTCAAATCGAGCTCGAGGGCCGGCCCGCCCGTCATGCCGAGCGTGGTGGCGTTGACGAGAAGGGCCGCGTCGGCGAGCGCCTCGGCGCGCTTTTCCCACCGCACCGCGCGAACCGGCGGGCCGAGCGCCTTCGCCAGCGCCGCCGCGCGCGCCGCGGTGCGGTTGACGACGCGGATTTCGGCCGTGCCCGCCATGCTGAGCGCAGCGGCGATCGCGCGCGCGGCGCCGCCCGCGCCCAGCACAACCGCCGCACCCGCGTCCGCGCGCCATTCCGGCGCGCCGTCCCGGAGCGCATTCAGAAATCCGGGAACGTCGGTGTTTCGCCCCACGATCCGGCCGCCCTCGCGGACGACAATCGCGTTCACCGCGCCGACGCGCCGCGCCAGCGGTTCGGCTTCGTCCACGAGTTCGAGCGCCGTCTCCTTGTGCGGCACCGTGACGCTCGCGCCGACGAAGCCAAGTTTGGGGAGCGCGCGGAGCGCCTCGGCGAGGTGTTCGGGCCGGACCGGCAGCGGCACCAAAACGCCGTCCACGCCATGTTGTTCGAGCCAGAATCCGTGCAGGCGGGGCGAGAGCGAATGCCCGACCGGCCAGCCCATCACGCCTGCGACCTTGGTCTTCCCGCCGATGCGCATGATTCCTGTCCCGCCGGTTCGCAGCTTACCTTGCGCCCGGCCCTTTGCCGAGGGCTTAGGCGAGGATTCCTTCCCGGCGGAGAGCTTCGAGCAGCGGTAAGAGCGGCAACCCGAGAATGGAAAAGAAATCGCCTTCGATCCTGGCGAAGAGTTGCGCGCCGCTTCCCTCCAGGCGATAGGCGCCGACCGATTCCAGCACCTCGGGTCCGGTGCCGGCGAGATAGGTTTCGAGAAAGGCGTCGTCGAAGTCGCGCATCCAGAGGCGCGCCTCGTCGTCGTATTGCCAGAGGACCTGGCCGTCCCGCACCAACGCCAGGCCGTTCACCAACCGGTGGCCGCGACCGCGCAAGCGGACGAGCTGCGCGCGCGCTTCGTTCTTGTCGCACGGCTTGGCGAAAAGGCGTCCCTCGCATTCCAGCACCTGGTCGGCGCCGAGCACCAGCGCTCCCGGCTTGCGGGCGGAAACGGCCAGCGCCTTGGCGAGAGCGAGCGCGCGGGCCATATCCGGCGCGGACCGGGCCTGTAGCGTCGCCTTCAGCCGGTTTTCGTCGGTGCCCGAGGAAGCTTGCGCGAACGGAACCCCGGCACCTTCGAGAACTCTTCTCCGCGCCGAGCTCGCCGAAGCCAGAACCAGCACTTTACGCATATGATTGCGTACCCGTAATGAGCCGGCCGCGCAACTTACGTCCTTTGATCTTCCCGGCGGCGGGTGTGGAGCTGAATGATGCTCGCCGCCGTTTCCTCGATCGAGCGCCGGGTCACGTCGATCACCGGCCAACGCCTCGCCGCGAACAACTTGCGCGCTTCGTTCACCTCGCGCGCGACTTTTTCCAGGTCCACATAGTCGGTGTCCTGATCCTTGTTCAGCTGCAAGAGCCGGTTGCGCCGGATTTGCACCAGCCGCTTCGGGTCCTTGGTCAGCCCGACGACCAGCGGCCGCTCGATTTCCAAGAGCTCCGACGGCAGAGGACAATCGGGCACAAAGGGCACGTTAGCCGCCTTGAGGCCGCGCTGGGCGAGATAGATGCAAGTCGGCGTCTTGGAGGTCCGCGAGACGCCGACCAGAACCACGTCGGCGCGATCGAGCGAACGCGGCGACTGGCCGTCGTCATGGGCGAGCGTGAATTGCATCGCTTCGATGCGGCCGAAGTATTCGGCGTCCATGACGTGCTGGCCGCCGGGCCGGGCCTTGGTTTCCGCGCCGAGAAAGGCGCCGAGGGCAACCAAGGCGGGATCGAGGATAGGAAGGCACGGCACGTGCAGATTTCGGCAGCCTTCCTCGAGGCGGGCGCGGAGTTTCTCGTCTACGATCGTGAACATGACGAAGCCGGGATGAGCGCGGACTCCGGCTAGTACCTCGTCGAGCACGGATTCGGTCCGGACCATGGTCCAGAGATGCTCGCGCATCTCCACCCCTTCGAACTGGGTCACCGCCGCGCGCGCATAGGTGCCGGCGGTCTCGCCGGTCGAGTCGGAAATGACATGCACATGGAGAAGAGTCATCGGCGATAATCCGGGATCGTCGTGGCAAGGCCGATCGTAAAAAATCCTGTGCACAAGGACGTGGAAATCGTCGAGGGCCGATTGGGCCCTTGGTTCCGCACATTCAGTCTACAGGAATTGCACCTGGGGAAAAGGTTTTCCCGACAGCGGAATAACATGATTTGCGTGCGTCAAGGCCAAAGCGTTATCCACGCTTTCCCCGCTCGCGATCGCGGTCCCGCTGTGCCGAATTAGAGGGTTCTCTGGATTCGGCACATATCTTTCATCCACAAAAATCTCCCAACTCCGCGCCTCTTCCAACCGGCTCCGGATATGTCCGTGGACGCGCATCAATCCCCGAAATCCCGCGCTCTACTACAACAATCACCTTTCTTGAATCTACTTAAAATGATTTTGTAGTGCCTTGCTCAAGTGGGGAAAACCGATGGCCAAACGATTTATCGAGGTTCTGAAAGGCAAGCGTCTCGCGCCGCCGCCGTGGTGGCTGATGCGCCAGGCGGGACGATATTTGCCCGAGTATCGGGAACTTCGAAACCGGGCGAAGAATTTTCTCGATTTTTGTTACCGGCCGGAGCTGGCGGTCGAGGCGTCGCTGCAACCGGTCCGCCGCTTCGGCATGGACGCGGCGATCCTGTTCAGCGACATCCTGGTCATTCCCGATGCGCTCGGACAACGGCTTGAGTTCCGCGAAGGCGAGGGGCCGGTTCTCGAGCCGATCGCCTCGGACCGGGATTTCGCCCGCCTGAAACCGGAAAACCTCCATCGCCGCCTTGCGCCCGTGTACGAAGCCGTGCGCCGGCTGGCAGGCGGAATTCCCGCCGAGGTCGCCTTGATCGGCTTTGCCGGCGCGCCGTGGACAGTCGCGGTTTACATGGTCGAGGGCCAGGGCGGCGGCGCGCGCACGAAAATCCGCGACTGGTTTCGCCGCCGTCCCGCCGACGGCGAAACGCTGCTCGCGCTGCTCGCCGACGCGACCATCGAACATCTCTCCCGTCAGATCGCCAGCGGCGCCGAGGCGGTGCAGTTGTTCGATAGCTGGGCCGGCGGCCTCGACGACGACGAATTCCGCCGCTTCGTGATCGCGCCGACGCGGCGCATCGTCGCCCGGCTCAAGGAACGGCATCCCGGAGTTCCCGTCATCGGTTTCCCGCGCGAAGCCGGGGCGCGCTATCCCGAATTCGCGCGCGAAACCGGCGTGGACGCGGTCGGTCTCGACGGCGCGATCGTGCCGTCCTGGGCGGTGCGCGAGATCGGGGCTTGCGCCGCGCTGCAGGGCAATCTCGACAATCGGGTCCTGGTCGCGGGCGGCGAGCGGCTTGCTGGCGAAGCGCGCCGGGTGCTGGAGGGATTCCGCGCCCGGCCCCACGTCTTCAATCTCGGCCACGGGGTCTTGCCCGAAACGCCGCCCGAACACGTCGCCCTGCTCGCCCAAATCATCCGCGCATGGAAGGACTGAGCCCAATGCCCCGCCTTGCGGTCGTTCTGTTCAACCTGGGCGGGCCGGACCGGCCGGATGCGGTCGAGCCGTTCTTGTTCAATCTGTTCAGCGACCCGGCCATCGTTTCCGCCCCATGGCCGATCCGCCCGCTTCTCGCCTGGTTGATCGCCAAGCGCCGCGCGCCTGTCGCCCGCGCCATCTACGCCCGGCTCGGCGGCGGATCGCCCTTGCTCGCGCTCACCCGCAAGCAGGCCGCCGCG
>MIAC01000222.1:5767-6702 GCA_001830475.1 Rhodospirillales bacterium RIFCSPLOWO2_12_FULL_67_15 | reverse complement strand
CTATCGGGGCGCGCGGGAAAACCCCGCGTGCTGTTTTCGGCCCATGGGCTGCCCAAGCGCGTGGTCGCGCGCGGCGATCCCTATCCGCGCCAGGTGGAAACGACCGCCGCCGCCATCGCCGGCAAACTCGGGCTTGCGCCCGGCGAATGGGCCGTCTGCTACCAGAGCCGGGTCGGACCGCTCGAATGGATCGGGCCTTCGACCGAGGACGAAATCGCGCGCGCCGGGCGCGATCGCGTGCCGGTCGTGGTCGTGCCGATCGCGTTCGTCTCCGAGCATTCCGAGACGCTGGTCGAGCTCGACATCGAATACCGGCATCGCGCCGAGAGGGCGGGCGTGCCCGGCTACGTGCGCGTGCCTGCGGTCGCGGAGCACCCGCTTTTCATCACCGGCCTGGCCGATCTGGTCCGCGAAGCACTTCTCCAGCCGCCCGGCGTTTGCCGGGCGGGGAGCGCGCCCGGGTGCGTCATGCCGTTAGGCATGCCCTCGCATGACGGCCGATTCGCCCGGTGTGCAAGCGATCGCGCGCTTGCTAATCTCTGATCATGTTTCCGCTCTCGCCCGCCGCGTATCTCTGGGTCAAGGCGTTGCATATCGTCGCGGCGATCGCGTGGATGGCGGCGATGCTCTATCTGCCGCGGTTGTTCGTTTATCACGCCGACGCCAAGACGGGCTCGGAGCTCGCCGAAACCCTGAAGGTGATGGAGCGGCGCCTGCTGCGCGCGATCATGACGCCGGCCATGCTCGCGACGCTCGGGCTCGGGCTCGTGCTGCTGCTCCACCTCGGGCCAAACGCGTGGGCCGAGCCTTGGTGGTGGGGCAAGCTCGCGGGCCTCGCCGGGCTGTTGGCGCTGCATGGGTTGATGGCCCGCTTCCGGCGCGAGTTCGCCGCCGACCGGAACCGCCGTTCAGCAAGATTCTACAGGATTATCAAC
>MIAC01000222.1:619-5752 GCA_001830475.1 Rhodospirillales bacterium RIFCSPLOWO2_12_FULL_67_15 | reverse complement strand
CCGGTAGGGGCGCAATATTTGGCGGGCCAACAACGGAATCCCCGCGCGCGCCAAATATTGCGCCCCTACCGGGGCGCGCCGGGAAAACCCGTTTGACAGACTCCGGGACTTTGGCTAATCCTTTGACCGGCCGCTGAATTTCAGCCGGCTCCCTTCCCCGACGGGCGTCCTGCCCCCTTTTCCTTCGACGACCGATCCGACCGGCAGGAAAGCTCGAAGCGCGCGACCTCCGTCCCCAGCGCGCCCGCTCCCTCGCTTCCTCTTTCGCTCCGCTCGCAACCCCTCCGTTTCATCCCCCCTTCAAGACTTCGATCTCCTGCATCCCCATGAATCTCAAGGACCTCAAGGCCAAAACCCCGGCCGAACTTCTCGCCTATGCCGAGGAGCTGCAGATCGAGAACCCGAGCGCGCTTCGCCGCCAGGACATGATGTTCGCGATCCTGAAGCAGCTCGCCGACAACGACGTGCCGATCTTCGGCGACGGCGTGATCGAGCTTTTGCAGGACGGTTTCGGCTTCCTGCGCTCGCCCCAGGCCAATTATCTCCCCGGCCCCGACGACATCTACGTCAGCCCCTCCCAGGTGCGCCGCTTCTCGTTGCGCACCGGCGACACGGTCGAGGGTCAGATCCGCTCGCCCAAGGACGGCGAGCGCTACTTCGCGCTCTTGAAGGTCAACACCATCAATTTCGAGCCGCCCGAGAACGTGCGCCACCGGATCAACTTCGACAACCTGACGCCGCTTTATCCCGACCGGCGCCTCAAGATGGAAGTCGAGGACCCGAAAACCAAGGACTTCACTTCGCGGATTCTCGATCTCATCACGCCGATCGGCAAGGGCCAGCGCGGGTTGATCGTCGCGCAGCCGCGCACCGGCAAGACGATGATGCTGCAGAACATCGCGCACTCCGTCTCCGCCAATCATCCCGAATGCTACCTGATCGTGCTCCTGATCGACGAGCGGCCGGAGGAAGTGACCGACATGGCCCGTTCGGTCAAGGGCGAGGTGGTGAGCTCGACCTTCGACGAGCCCGCGACTCGCCACGTCCAGATCGCGGAAATGGTGATCGAGAAGGCGAAACGCCTGGTCGAGCACAAGCGCGACGTGGTGATCCTGCTCGACTCGATCACCCGGCTCGCACGCGCCTACAACACGGTGGTGCCGTCCTCGGGCAAGGTGCTGACCGGCGGCGTCGACGCCAACGCGCTCCAGCGGCCCAAGCGCTTCTTCGGCGCCGCGCGCAACATCGAGGACGGCGGCTCGCTGACCATCATCGCGACCGCGCTGATCGACACCGGCTCGCGCATGGACGAGGTGATCTTCGAGGAATTCAAGGGCACCGGAAATTCGGAGATCGTTCTCGACCGCAAGCTTTCGGACAAGCGGACCTTCCCCTCGATCGACATCACCAAGTCGGGCACGCGCAAGGAAGAGCTTCTGGTCGACAAGGCGACGCTCTCCAAGATGTGGGTGCTGCGCCGCATCCTGATGCCGATGGGCGTCTCGGACGCGATCGAGTTCCTGCTCGGCAAGCTGAAAGAAACCAAGAACAACGCCGGCTTCTTCGATTCGATGAATGCCTAGCCGTTTTCGCCGCGTTTGCGTCGCTCGGCGATCCACGCCGCTCCCGCGAGCAGGGCGAAAACGCCTGCGCCCGAGCCCCACAGCATCGCGCTTCCCGGCATATGCGCGAGCATGGGCACGGTGGCGTAGAGCGCCGCCATGACCGCCCAGACGACGGCGACGGCGGCGAGCAGGCGGACATCGAAGGTCATGACCGTTCTCCCGTCAATGCCCGCCGCCGCCGAGCGCGACGGTGGGGAGCGCGTGCATGAGGTTGAACGCAAGCGCGGTAAAAACGTACATCGCCGCGATCAGGACGAGCACGGCGAGCGGCCCGACCCAGGCGCGCTCCGCCGCCACCGTCCCGTCTCCGCGCCAAACGACGCCTGCGGGTTGCGCGCCTCCCGGCGCGACGGGCAAACCGGCTTCGGCGCGCCCCGATAGGGGCGCATCTCGATAAGCGCGCGGGCCCCCGGGCTCTTCGACCCGGGGGTCGCCCGCGCGAGCCGGGGCTAGCAACGAAACCGCGACGATCGCGACATAGGCGATCATGGCGACGCCCATGATCGCTGCGCCGGTGCCGACGCCCGCCATCAGCGCCGACCATACAGGCGGCGCCAGCCCTTCGTAGGCGACCGAGATCGTGCGCCGGGGCACGCCCAAGTAGCCGGCGGCGACGCCGGCCGCGCCGAAAACCGCGAGGCCGAGGGTCGCGAGCCACGGCAGCCGGACCAGCCACGCGCTGCCCCGCATCGGCCGGGCGGAAAGCGCAGGCCCGGCGACGACGAAACCGGCGAGAAACGAAAGCGTCACCGTGCCGATGGTGAGAAAATGAAAATAGCCGGGGACCATGAAGGTGTCGCTGAGCAGCGGCGCGAGTTTTTCCTGGATGAGGACGAACGCGAACACCCCGCCGAGGGCCAAATTCACCACCGCCGCGCCGATCGCCGCCATCGCCGGATGACGCCACGGCAGGCGCCCGATCCAGCCGAACAGCCCGCGCGCACCCGACTTTCGGGCGGCGATTTCGAGCGAGGAGGTCAGCACCAGGAACACGAGCACGGTCGGGACGCCGATGAAGAGCTAGAGCAGCGAGCCGAGGGTGCGCACCGTTCCCGGCAGGTCGGGCTCGAGGAACATGTGGTAGAGCGAGGTCGGCGGGACGAACACGAGGTAGGCGGCGAACGCGATCTTCGAAAAAGTCGTCCCGAACGCCGAGCGCACGCCGGTGAACCACTGCACCAGCGCGTACCACACCACCACCGTCGCCAGCAGCGGCAGATAGTGCATGTTGTGGAAGAGAAGGTGCCACGCGGTCGAGTAATCGGCGGGCGACGCGGCGAGGCCCAAACCCCAGAGCAAGGCGGGCAGGAAGGCGTTGAAGGCGGCGATCGTGCTGACCATCAAAAGCCCCGCCCAGCCCACGGCGGCGAACTCGACCGTCGACCATTCCCCGCCGGTTTCGCGCTGGAGCTCCAGCGCGGTCGCGACTGCAGCCCACGCGACGAGAAACAGCCCGGCGGCGAGCAGGAGATAACCGCCGTGGACCGCGGCAAACGCCAACGACGGGTCCATCGCCAGCTCGGGCGGCGCGTCGTAGAGCAGCGCCGGGCCGAAAATCGCGCCGGCCTCGCTCAAACCGAAACCCGCGATCATCGCGCCGGCGCCAGCCCAGGCGGCGGGGCGCGCGGCGATCCGGCTCGCCCCGCCGGTATGACCGACGGTCAGCGCAAGCAGGAGAAAGGCCTGCGCGAACGAAAGCCAATAGAAAAACGCGTTGACGCCGTGCAGCGTCATCAGCCGGTATCCGGTTTCGTCGTCGAGGCCGGCGAGGAAACCGCCGCGCACCAGGCCGGTCGCCATGCCGAAGCCGAGCCCGAGCAGAAGTGCCAGCAGCGCGAACCCGGCCAGCGTCAGTAGCAGCGCCTTGTCGGCGGCGGGCAACGCGCCGAGACGCTTGGCGAAATCGTAGCTCATGGCGTTCCCCTCAGGCCACGATCAGACGGCCTTGCATCCGGGCGTGGCCGGGGCCGCAATAGACCGTGCAATAGACGAGATGCTCGCCGGGGCGGGCGAAGGTCGTCGTCTGCTCGACCAACGTGTTGGTGCGAAGGCGCACGATCCGGCTGCCACGGCCGAGCTGGATCGCCGCGCCGTGGGAGACGTCCACCGCCATCATGCGCAGGCGGTAGGGCCGGTTCGCTTCGAGCCGCAGCACGGCGGGCTCGAAGCCCCACTGATAGGCCATCAGGTAAACGTCGTCGGGACCGCCGGCGGCTTCCGCCGCTTGGTCCACCGCGTGGTCCATCCCGTGGCTCGCGTGCGCGCCCGCCGCTCCGCCCGCCGCGCTTGGGCGGACGCTGCCGTCGGGCTGGCGGTAACGGGCGGCGAACTCCTCGACGCCGCGGCGAAACTCCTCGGGCGAGGACACCCCGCCCGCGCCGTGGCCGCCCCCGGCAATTCCGTGCGCGTCCCCTTCGCCCGCCACGGGTTCGTGGGACCCGCCGAGGAAAGGCAAAGGCGCCGCACCGTACCCGGCCCACAGGCCGTAGAGGCCGACGATGCCGAACCCTACGGCCGCGACGAAACCGCGACGGGTGGTGAAATGCCTTTTTCCGGAGTCCGCGCGCGCAACATCAGTCATGTCGAATCTCCTTCAAGCGTGATCGCATCTCGCGGCCGGAGGACCGCGAAAAACAGGTCGGGCTAGAAGGAAACGCGCGGCGGCGAGGGGTCGGGCGATATGTCGAGCCCGATCAGCGCGTCGAGGCGAACATCATGGATGAGGGTCGCGGTTCGACCCGCCGGCGCATCGCTCGTCAGAATCGTCTGCAGATCGCACGCTCCCGCGCCGACGCACGAAGCAGGGACTCCGAAGCCGTGCAGCAGCCCGGACCCGCCGTGATCTCCATCTCCGTCATCGTTGCCGGAGTAGTGCTGAACGGAACCGACAGCCGGCCCCGGGGCGGCCAGGGCCGTCGGATGGAGGATGGGCGCCAGCAGGAGCGCCAGGACCAGGAACAAACGGACCGCGCGCGGCATGCCGGAAAGCATCCGGCGCGCGGGGTTGCTTGTCAAGGCCGCGCGGCCTTGCACGCGAAAACTCCGCGCCCCGAGAGAAACCGAGCAGAGGGGCGGGTTTTTATTTCCGGGCGGGAAAAGCGTTCAGTCGGGAAGCGTCACGGCGCCGTCCGGCCCGAGCGCGAACTGCGGGTTCCACGCCACTTCCCAGACATGCCCGTCCGGGTCGGCGAAATAACCGACGGTGCCGCCCCAGAAAGCTTCGTGCGCCGGCTTGAGGAGCGCGGCGCCGGCGGCGACCGCCTCCTTGAGAACCGCGTCCACCTCGGCCAGACTGCGCGCGTTGTAGGCGAGCGTGACCCCGGAAAAGCCGGATCCTTCTGCCCGGACGTTCGCATCGGCGGCGAGATCGGCGCGCGGGTAAAGCGCGAGCGCCAAGCAGCCCGCCTGGAAGAAAACCACCCCTTCGGCCTTGCGGACCGAGCGCTTCCAGCCGAGCCGCTCATAGAACGTCCGGGCGCGGTCGAGATCGGCGACGCCGAGGGTGATC
>MIAC01000222.1:0-599 GCA_001830475.1 Rhodospirillales bacterium RIFCSPLOWO2_12_FULL_67_15 | reverse complement strand
CCTCGGCGCCCCGGCGAACTAAGGAATCAAGATCGTCGAGCCGGTGGTCTTGCGCGATTCGAGATCGGCGTGGGCGCGGGCCGCGTCCTTGAGCGCGTATTCCTGGTCGATGCGGATTTTCACCTTGCCCGACTTCACCATCTTGAACAGATCGTTCGCGGTCGCGAGCAGATCGGCGCGGGTCGCGACGTGGGTGATCAAAGTCGGGCGCGTCAAGTAAATCGAACCCTTGGCGGAGAGAATCCCGGGCGGCACCGGATCGACCACGCCGGAGGCATTGCCGAAGGTGACCATCAGGCCGCGCGGGCTCAGGCAATCGAGCGATTTCATGAATACCGCCTTGCCGACGCCGTCGTAGACCACCGGCACGCCCTTGCCCTTGGTGATCTTCTTCACCGCCTCGAGGAAATCCTCCTCGGTGTAGACGATCGGCCAGGTGCAGCCGTGCTTCTTGGCCAACGCCGCCTTTTCCTTGGAGCCGACGGTGCCGATCACCTTGGCCCCGAGCGCACGAAGCCATTGGCAGGCGATCAAACCGACCCCGCCCGCGGCGGCGTGGAAGAGAACGGTGTCGCCTTTTGAGAACGGTGTCGCCTTTT
>MIAC01000221.1 GCA_001830475.1 Rhodospirillales bacterium RIFCSPLOWO2_12_FULL_67_15 | reverse complement strand
GCCCGAGACGCTCGCCTACTCGGCGGTGATGGCGATTTACGCCTTCTGGCTCGCGGCGAGAGCCCGCGGCATCGGCGTCGGCTGGGTCTCGATCCTCGATCCCGCCGCCGTCGCCCGCGCGCTCGCCGTCCCGCCCGCGTGGCGGTTCGTCGCCTATCTCTGCGTCGGCTGGCCGGAAGAGGACCACCTCGACCCGGAACTCGCCCGCGCCGGCTGGCAGGAGCGGCTCGATCCGCGATCTTTCATTTCGGAGAAATGAGCCCCGAACCTAATATCCCCCGCCCCCGCCCCCGCCGCCGCCGCCGCCGTTTCCGCCGAGGCGGAGCTTCTGGGCCTCCAACTCTCTCTGCCGGGCTTCTTCTTCCTCCAGCTCGCGCGCGCGTTTCATGTCCACGTCGTTGCCGGGATGATCCTGAGGTCGCGCGATGGCGATCTCCCGGGAGTATCCCTGCTTGAGGTCGGCCGTCGTTGCCGGGATCGTCACGCTCGCGCCGCTGAGCCACCGGACGGTCATCTCCTTCACCTGCAGGGTACCCCGTTTCTTGTCCTCTTCGCCGATCTCGTAACGGACCGTCGCCGGACACGTTCCGACGACCTTGCCGCCGACGAGAATTTCGGCGCCGCGCGGAGTGCAGCGAACATCCAGCGCCAGCCTGTCGGCACAGGCCGCAGTCGTCAGACATAACGCAAGCAATGCGAACGATATTCCGTTCGGAATCATGGTCAGTCCTCCTTTGTGTATCGCGGATCGTCCTCCGCCGCGCCGGGCGGACCCACGCAGTCTCAATTCTCGTCGATCGGCTCGCCCCCTTGGGCGCGCACGGCGGCCTTGACCGCCTCGGTCGCGGCGGCGACTCCCGCTACGTCGGTCCCGCGCACCACCAGGCTCGCGCCCAATTTGCCGTCGCGGAAGAAGGGATAGCTCCCGATCTCGACGCCCGGATGCGCGGCTTGCGCCGCGCCGAGCCCGGCCGCCATCTTCCCCTCGGGAACTTGTGCGACGACGGTGCGCGAGAGCATCGGCGCTCCGCCCCTCAGCCGGTGGCGAAAACCTTCGAACATCGCCTGCATGATGCGCGGCACGCCCGCGAGCACGATCACGTTGCCGATGCGGAATCCCGGCGCCACGCTGACCGGATTGTCGATCAGCTCGGCGCCCTCCGGCATTTCGGCCATGCGCAGACGTTGGGCGTTGAGATCCTCGGGCCGGGCATAGTGCCGGCGCAGCCGGGCCTCGGCCTGGGGGTTGCGGACGTGGCGCACGCCGAACGCCTTGGCGATGCTCGCCGAGGTGATGTCGTCGTGGGTCGGGCCGATGCCGCCGGTGGTGATCACGTGGTCGAACTTGGCGCGGCATTCGTTGACCGTCGCGACGATGGTCGCCTCGACGTCGGGAATGACGCGCGCCTCCATCAGCCGCACGCCGATGTCGTTGAGCGCCTTGGCTAGGTATTGCAGGTTGGCGTCCTGGGTGCGGCCCGAAAGCACTTCGTTGCCGATGACGATAAGACAGGCGGTGACGGGTTTTTCTTCGGCCATGACGGCGCGAAGTCTACAACAAGTCGCGCAACAGCGACACCAGCGGCGCGTCGGCGGGCGGCATGGGCAAATCGGAAAGGCGCGCCGGCACGATCCAGCGGAGCTCCTGTCCCTCGCGCGCCCTCGGCGCGCCCTTCCAGACCCGGCAGGCGAACAGCGGCATCAAGAGATGGAATTCGTCGTAGTCGTGGGAGGCGCAGGCGACCGCGGCGAGGCAGCTTTCGCGAACGTCGAGGGAAAGCTCCTCGGCGAGTTCGCGGATCAGGGCCGCTTCGGGCATCTCGCCCGCGCCGACCTTGCCGCCGGGAAATTCCCACAAGCCCGCCATGTCCTTGCCTTCGGGGCGGCGGGCGACCAGGACCCGCCCATCCGCGTCCACCAGCGCCACCGCCGCCACCAGCACCAATGGACGGGCGGCGCGACGGGCCTCCCAGGCGTCGCGGGTGAGGACAAAAAGCCGCGCCGGGTAGACGCCGCCGGGCCCGCAGGCGACCGTTCCCCGCTCCGCGAATCCGGCCTTGACGAAAATCCGCGCCGAGGCCGCGTTGGCGGGCAACACGCGCGCGCGGACCTCGCCCAGCCTAAGACCTTGAAAGGCGAAGCGCGCCAGGCGCTCGAGGGCTTCGGTCGCGAAGCCCTTGCCCCAGAAGGCGCGGCCGAGCCAGAGCGTGATCTCGCCGCCGGTTTCGTCGCGGCGAAGCTCGATGACGCCCAGGAGCGCGCCGTCGCGGATGCGCTCGATCCCGAAGGCGAAGGCGTGGGGGGACTCGGGCGGAAACCGATAGGTGGACTCGGCCATCTGCTTGGCGATGTCCGGGTCGTCGCCCAGAACCGAAAGCGTCTCCGCGTCCTTATCGACCAGCGGCCTGAGGCGAAGATTGCGCGCGAGTAGCGCCGCGCCCGGAACCCCGCCCGTCCAGCACGACGGATCAGGACCGATAATCGGCGTTGATGTCGATGTAGCCATGGGTGAGGTCGCAGGTCCATACGGTCGCCCGACCTTGCCCGACGCCGACGTCGGTTTCGATCGCGACGTTCGGGCCGCGCACGTGTTCGACCACCGGGGTCTCGTCGTAGCCGGGGACGACCCCGCCGTCCTTCGCCACCGGAACGCCGCCGATGCGGATGGCGAGCTTGTCGCGCATTACCCGTTCGCCCGCCTTGCCGACCGCCATCACGATCCGGCCCCAGTTGGCGTCGCCGCCCGCGATCGCCGTCTTGACCAGCGGCGAGTTGGCGATGGCGAGCGCGATCCGCCGCGCGGCGCGGTCGTTCTCCGCGCCCGTGACGGTGACGGCGATGAACTTGGAAGCGCCTTCGCCGTCGCGCACGACCTGGTGCGCGAGATCGAGCATGACTTCCTCCAGCTTTGTCCGGAAATCGGCGACGAGCGGCGCCGCGGCGTCGGACACGGGCGGGTGCTTCGCGCCTGCGCCGGTCGCGAACGCCAGCACCGTGTCGCTGGTCGAGGTATCGCTGTCCACGGTGATGCAATTGAAGGTGCGATCCACCATCGGTCCGACCATCGCCTGCAAGACGGGCGCCGGAATCGCGGCGTCGGTGAAAACGAAGGCGAGCATCGTCGCCATGTCCGGAGCGATCATGCCCGAGCCCTTGGCGATGCCGGCGACGGTGACGCCGGTTTCGCCGATGCGTGCGGTCCGCACCGCACCCTTGGGGAAGGTATCGGTGGTCATAATGGCCCGCGCAGCTTCTTCCCACCCGCCGGCGGCGAGGCCCTTGGCGAGCGCCGGCAGCGCGGCGACGATCTTCTCCGCCGGCAAGGGCTCGCCGATAACGCCGGTCGAGGCCACGAACACCTGGCTCGGCCGGCCCGCGAGCACGTCGGCGACGCCGCGAACGGTTTGTTCCACCGCTTGCACTCCGGCG
>MIAC01000220.1:2963-4003 GCA_001830475.1 Rhodospirillales bacterium RIFCSPLOWO2_12_FULL_67_15 | reverse complement strand
TAAGCCGTCCGCACCCCCTCTGTCAGCCGCCCATGCGCCCCGAGATTCTCTTTCCTCTCTTCAAGCCCGTCACCGCGCTCGCCGGAGTCGGGCCGAAGCTCGCCCGCGTGGTCGGCGCGCTCGCCGGACCCAAACTCGCGAACCTGCTCTGGCACCTGCCGAGCGGGATCGTCGATCGCCGCCACGCGCCGGCCATCGCCGAGGCCCGCGCCGGCGAGATCGCGACCCTCGTCGTCCGCGTCGAGCGCCACCGCAAGCCGCCCAATCCTCGGCTCCCCTACAAGGTCGTCGTTGCGGACGAAACCGGACGCATGGCGTTGGTCTTCTTCCACGCCCGCGAGGACTACCTGCAAAAGCTCCTTCCCGTGGGCGAGACGCGGGTGGTGAGCGGCAGGATCGACCTGTTCGAGGGCGAGGTGCAGATGGCCCACCCCGACCACGTCGGCACGCGCGACGAATTGGACCGCATCCGCGCCATCGAGCCGGTCTATCCCCTTTCCGCGGGGCTGTCGCCCAAGGTTCTCGCCAAGGCGATCAACGCCGCGCTCGACCAGGCGCCCGAGCTTCCGGAATGGATCGAGCCGAACTACCTCGCGCGGAGCGGCTGGCGTTCCTGGCGCGAATCGCTCATGGCCGCGCACGCGCCCGGAAACGAATCCGACCTCGCCCCCGCCGCCGGCCCACGAATGCGGCTCGCCTACGACGAACTGCTCGCCAACCAGCTCGCGCTGGCGCTGGTGCGCGCGAGCCTGCGCAAAATCAAGGGCCGCGCCATCGCCGGCGACGGACGGCTGCGCGCCCGGGCTACGCTTGCGCTCCCGTTCGCGCTCACGCCCTCGCAAGTTACGGCGGTCGAGGAAATCCTCGCCGACATGGCCGCCGAGACGCGGATGCTGCGCCTTTTGCAAGGCGACGTCGGCAGCGGCAAGACGGTGGTCGCCCTGCTCGCCATGCTGAACGCGATCGAGGCCGGCGCCCAGGCCGCCTTCATGGCGCCGACCGAAATCCTCGCCCGCCAGCACCTCGCCACCCTCGCCCCG
>MIAC01000220.1:1809-2953 GCA_001830475.1 Rhodospirillales bacterium RIFCSPLOWO2_12_FULL_67_15 | reverse complement strand
CCGCGGGCGTCCGCGCCGTCCTGCTCACGGGCCGCGAGCGCGGCCAGGCGCGGGACGAGGCGCTGGCCGGCCTCGCCTCGGGAGAAATCGCCATCGCCATCGGCACCCACGCGCTGTTCCAGGAAGAAGTCGCCTTCGCCGGCCTCGGCCTCGCGGTGATCGACGAGCAGCACCGCTTCGGCGTGCACCAGCGCCTGACCCTCGCCGCCAAGGGGCGCGCGGGCGAATCCCCGCGCGCGCATGGCGATGCGCCCCTATCGGGGCGCGCGGTCGACATGCTGGTGATGACGGCGACGCCGATCCCGCGCACGCTCATGCTCACCGCCTACGGCGACATGGATGTCTCGCGGCTCACCGAAAAGCCCGCCGGGCGCAAGCCGGTGGACACTCGCACCGTTCCCCTGGAACGCCTGCACGAGGTGACCGAGGCGGTCGGGCGCGCGCTCGGCGAAGGCGCCCGCGTGTATTGGGTCTGCCCGCTGGTGGAGGAATCGGAGGCGTTGGACGTGGCGGCCGCCGAGGAACGCTTCCGCCATCTCGCGGGGCTGTTCGGGGCGCGGGTCGGCCTGGTGCACGGGCGCCTGAAAGGCCCAGACAAGGACAAGGCGATGGCCGACTTCGCCCAGGGCCGGATCGACATTCTGGTCGCAACCACGGTGATCGAGGTCGGCGTCGACGTGCCGGAAGCCTCGGTCATGGTCGTCGAGCACGCCGAGCGCTTCGGCCTCGCCCAGCTCCATCAACTGCGCGGCCGGATCGGGCGCGGCGCGCGCGCTTCGGTCTGCATCCTGCTCTACGCGACACCGCTGACCGAGACGGCGCGGGCGCGTCTCTCGATTCTGCGTGAAACCGACGACGGCTTTCGCATTGCCGAGGAGGATTTGTGTTTGCGCGGCGCGGGCGAGCTGCTCGGCACGCGCCAGAGCGGGCTGCCCGATTTCCGCATCGCCAACCTGGCGGTGCACGGCGAGCTGCTCGCCGCCGCCCGCGATGACGCCAAGCTCGCGCTTCTCCGCGACCCCGAACTGGATACCCCGCGCGGGCGGGCGTTGCGGATTTTGCTTTATCTGTTCGAGCGCGACGAAGGCGTGCGTAACCTAAGATCGGGGTAGATTTTATCCCTTCTCCGCCCCGCCGATGCGCC
>MIAC01000220.1:0-1599 GCA_001830475.1 Rhodospirillales bacterium RIFCSPLOWO2_12_FULL_67_15 | reverse complement strand
GGCGGCCGGTGACGAAGGCGACGGTCCACAGGCCCCGGCGCGGGTATTCGATCAGCACCGCCTCGCGGAAGGCTTCCGATTTCTGCGCCAGCACCGTCTCGAACACCTGCTTGGTCGCGCTGTAGATGCCGCGGATGACGGGCATGCGCGCGAACACGCTTTCGGAGAAACGGGTGAACTGGCGGCCGACGAAGCCGGCGGTCAGCGCGCCGACCAGCGTCAGCCCCACGATCAGGACGACGAGGCCGAGCCCCGGGATGGTGAACGGCAGGAACTGCTCGGGGTCGTAGCGCGCCGGAATCAGCGCGGCGATCTTGTCGTCGACGAAGGTGATGAACGCCCAGGCGATGTAGAGCGTGACGAAGACCGGCGCGGTGATCAGGATGCCGGCGAGAAAATAGGCGCGAAGCCGCGCCCCGAGGCGGATTCTGGCCCGCGGCGGCGGCACGGGCTCGCCGCCGGAAGACGCCCCCTTCTCCGCCGTTTCGCTCATATCGGCCGTTTGCCGTCCGTGAATATAGTCGGCGACAGGCTAACGTTTGCCGCCGTTCTCTTCCAGAAAGAATGCGCTGAGCGCGTCTTCCGTGGCTTGCGGGGCCTCTTCGGCGAGAAAATGGCCGCACGGCAGCGCGAATCCGCGCACGTCGGCGGCCCGCTCCCGCCAGAGCGCGAGCACGTCGGTGCTCCGCCCGGGCAGGCCCTGGGCGCCCCACAGCGCGAGCAAGGGGCAGCTGACCTTGCGGGCCAGATCGGCGCGGTCGTGCTCGAGGTCGATGCTGGCGGCCGCACGGTAGTCCTCGCAACTGGCGTGGATGGCCGCCGGATCGGAGAAGCAGCGCAGGTATTCGGCCAGCGCCTCGGGCGCGAAGGCGTCCTTGATCCCGCTCCATTGCCCGATCTTGCGCCTGAGGTAGTACCCGGGATCGGCGCCGATCAGATGCTCGGGCAGGTCGTAGGGCTGGATCAGGAAAAACCAGTGGTAATAGCCGGTCGCGACGGCCTGGTCGATCCGCTCGAACACGGCAAGCGTCGGAACGATATCGAGCACCGCTACCTTGAGCACCCGTTCGGCGTGGTCGAGGGCCATGCGGTGCGCGACGCGCCCACCGCGATCGTGGCCGGCGACGAAAAAGCGGAGAAAGCCGAGCCGCTCCATGACCCGCACCATGTCGAGCGCCATCGCCCGCTTGCCGTAGGCGGCATGGGTCGCGTCGCTCGGTGGCTTAGCGCTGTCGCCGTAGCCGCGCAAGTCGGCGGCGATGACGGTGAAATCGCGGGCGAGCCCGGGCGCGATTCGGTGCCACATGGCATGAGTCTGCGGATAACCGTGCAACAACAACAGCGGCGGGCCCTTGCCGGCGCGGCGCAACCGGATGGTCGCGCCCTCGCCCGGCACGTCCTCGGTCGCGAACTCCTCGAACATCGGCGGTCTCGCCGTTCTACTTGTTCGCGCGCCGGATGGTGTCGACGAAGATGTTGAGCAGCGCGCGGATGAAGGGATCGCACTTGGCGAGTTTTTCCTGGAACATGGCGCGGGTCACGACGACCACGGTGGCCTTGACCTTGGCCTGCGCCCCCGCCGCGCGCGGTTTGCTGTCG
>MIAC01000219.1 GCA_001830475.1 Rhodospirillales bacterium RIFCSPLOWO2_12_FULL_67_15 | reverse complement strand
CGCCGGACGCGAATACGTCCGGGTTTTCGCGGGCCTGAATCTCGCCGAGATCGCCATCACCTCGGCCGCGCGTCTGGTCGAGGGGACCCCGCCCGAAGGCGCTTTCGTCCTTCCCGACGTGCCGGGGGTCGGAGTCGTGTCCGCGCCGGCCGAGGGCGAGAAATGCGAACGCTGCTGGAAGGTGCTGCCCGAAGTGGGCCGGGACGCGCGCTTCCCCGGCACCTGCCGGCGCTGCGCCGATGCCGTCGCCGCCCGATCCGTCGTCCCGTCCGCCGCCCGATGACGCGCCCCCGCCGCCTCGCGCTCGGCCTCGGCCTCGCCCTCGCCGTCGTCGTCATCGACCAGCTTTCCAAATGGTGGATCGTCGAGCGCGTCATGCAGCCGCCGCGGGTCATTCCGGTCACGCCGTTCTTCAATTTGGTGATGGGCTGGAATCGCGGCGTGAGCTTCGGCATGTTCAACTGGGACTCGGCGGCATCGGCGTGGGTGTTTTCAGCGCTCGCGCTCGCCATCGTCGCGCTCCTGCTGGTGTGGATGGCCAGGGACGATCGCGCGAGCTGCGCCGCCGCGCTCGGGGTCGTGATCGGCGGCGCGCTCGGCAACGTCGTCGACCGGGTGCGGTTCGGGGCGGTCGCCGATTTTCTCGATTTCCACGCTTTCGGCCTTCACTGGCCCGCGTTCAACGCGGCGGACGCGGCCATTTCGTTGGGCGCCCTGGCCCTGCTCGCGGATGCCTTGTTCGCCCGCCCGGATGTGCCTAAAAATAAGGTGCCGAACGAACCCGGCGGGACCCCAGGGGCTTAAGGCCCCGTGGATTGACGCCCCGCCCGCAACGATCATGGCCATGAAACGGATCATCGTCGCAATAAGTTGGGTTGCGCTCGTTCTCGCGCTCGGGGCGTGCGAGGACACGCGCAAGATTCTCGGCCTCGACAAGCGCCCGCCCGACGAATTCTCGGTCTATTCCCGCGCGCCGCTTTCGCTCCCTCCCAACTACGACCTGCGCCCGCCGGCGCCGGGCGAGGTGCGGCCCCAGGAAACCGCGCCGACGATTGAGGCCGAACAGGCGCTTCGCGGCCGTCGCCCCGGCGCGGTTCAAGAGTCGCCGGCGCCGGAAGGATCGAGCGCGGGCGTGCGCGCGTTGTTGCGCCAGACCGGCGGGCTCACCGCGCAACCCAACATCCGCTCCGTCATCAACGAGGAGGCCGCCGCGCTCGCCCAGGAAAACGAGCGCGTCACCG
>MIAC01000218.1 GCA_001830475.1 Rhodospirillales bacterium RIFCSPLOWO2_12_FULL_67_15 | reverse complement strand
TGGGTGGATGAGATCGTCGTGGTGGATGGGATGAGCACGGACCGGACGGCGGAGATCTGCCGCCGATTCGGGGCCCGTGTGATCGCGCATCCCTTTGAAGGCAGCTTTGCTCAGGAGCGCAATCTCGGGATGGAGCATGCGCAGGGCGATTGGGTCCTGCAGATCGACGCGGATGACGTGGTGACGTCCGAGTTCCGCGCGACGGTGGAGCGGCTCATGCAGCATCCGCCGGGTCATGCGGCCTTCAAGTTCCGCAGGAAGAGCTACCTGTTGGGCCGCTTCATGCGCTACGGAGGCTGGGACCACTACCTGCCGAACCTGGTCCGTCGGGATGCGGTGCGTTACGAAGGCCTCGTCCATGAACGTCCCGTCATTCGCGGGACCCTCGGCGTGCTGGAAGCCTCCATCGAACATCATCCCTGCGAAAGCCTGGGCGCATTTCTGGATCGGCACAACCGCTACACGAGCCTGGCCGCCTTGGAGCTGCGGCGGACGCGGGGCGTCCTGGAGGAGGCGGCCATCCGGCGGCAGCTCATCAGGAAGACATGGAAGACGTGGTGGAAGACGTATGTGAAGAAACAGGGCTGGCGGGAAGGGCTGCACGGGCTGGTGTTCTCGCTGTTCTACGCCGGCATCGAAGCCGTGAAGTGGGCCAAGTGCTGGGAGTCGTGCCGGCAGCAGCCGCAGGCATCCGCAGAGAACGGCGCCGCGACCGTCCTCGGCGCTCGCCCGGCCGCTCGGGCGGCTGGGCGCCGGACGCTGTCTGTGGTGCTGATGACCAAAAATGAGGAAGCGAGGCTGGCGACCTGCCTTGACTGCGTGGCGGGTTGGGCGGATGAGATTGTGATCATCGATGACTTCAGCACGGATCGAACGGTCGGCATCGCCCGTCGGTACACCGAAAAGGTCTATGTGTTTGCCTCGGACGACAACCACGATCAGCAGTGGAACCGGGGCATCGAACGCGCCACGAGCGACTGGGTTCTGCATATCGATGCGGATGAGGTGGTCACGCCCCGCCTGCAAACCGCCATTGACCGCATCCTCGTGGACGATCAAGGCCACAGCGCCTTTGAGATGATGCGCAAGAACTACTTCCTGGGGCATCCGATGCGCTATGGAGGCTGGTACCATCGGCATCTCGTCCTGTTTCGTCGAGAGCGTGCCCGCTGCCGAGGGCGGGGCATCCACGTGCGGTTGCAGGTGGAGGGGACGATCGGCCGGTTGGAGGCCGAGCTGGAGCATTATCCGTTTACCTCCCTGGAGCAGTTCATTCGTCGACAAAACCATTACACCGGGGTTGAAGCGCGCAACCTCTTTGCGCTGCAGGGTCCGGTTCCCGCGAGGGAGTTGGTGTATCAGATGACGTGGCGTCCGATGAAGCTCTTCTGGAAATCGTACGTGAAACAGCAGGGCCGTCGCGAAGGGATGTACGGCTTGGTGTTTGCGCTGCTGTATGCGTTCATGCACGTCATCTTCTGGGCGAAGTATTGGGAGCAGATGCTGGCGGCAGGTCCCCAGGCGGCTTGCGCCGGGGATCGGGAGGCTGTGCCAGAAGAACTCAGCAGGGACGTGACGTATGAAACGACGACAGGTTGAAATACGAGACCCTGATGGCGTGTTTCGCATCAGGTGGCGTGGTCGGGATCTCTTGCGATGGAGTTGGAAGCCTCAGCTGCTTCGGCGAGTCCTGCCTGCGCCTTTTGTTGCTCGCCACGTCGAATACTCGCTCATCGCGTCCACGGATGACGATGTCCAACCATCCGAGCGGCTGCTTAACATCGTTCTTCCGGCTCTTCAACAGGCGGCAAATCTCCGCTTGGACGATTTGGATCGGCGTGTCTCTGTCAACCTTTCCTATCCCCCGTCCTGGTGGCCGGGTGAACACTATCGACTCTTGGCGGCCTTAGTGGCCATCATGCAACCGCGGTGCGTTGTTGAGATCGGGACTGCGGCTGGTATGTCGGCTTTGGCTCTGAAGCAGTTCCTTCCGCCGGATGGACAGGTGGTGACCTTCGACCTCATTTCTTGGCAGAAGTACCCTGGGGCTTGCCTGACCGAAAAGGATTTTGCTGACCATCGGTTGATTCAATATACCGACGATCTCTGTGATCCAAACGCCATGCAACGTTACCACGCCTTGCTTTGCCAGGCTGAGCTGATATTCGTAGACGCGGCGAAGGATGGCATCATGGAACCAAAATTTCTCGCCAATCTTCGACAGGTGGGGTTTGTAAAGCCACCACTGCTGATCCTTGATGATATTCGGGTCTGGACCATGCTGAAAGTGTGGCGGGAGATTCCCTATCCGAAGTTCGATCTCACATCCTTTGGACATTGGACGGGAACGGGGTTGGTCGATTGGTTAGGAACGCCATGGGAATCCGTGCCTGGTACCAAGGGGACACGTTGAAGGATGGACGCTGGGTGCTGCGGGGGGTCATTCGTGAGGGTCAGCGCCGTCGAAAAGGAGGAACGGGATGGCAGCTCAACCGGGTGAGGCGATGGTGCCGCTGCGTCCCCCGTTTGTGGATGAACGGGGGGAGATCCAGAATTTGGTGGATGCACCACTGGGCAGCGCGCTCGTCATCACCTCGAAGCACGGCGCGATCCGAGGCAACCACTATCACACAACGGACTTCCACTACTGCTGGCTGCAGCGGGGAGGGCTGATCTATGCCCATCGGCCCGTCGGCGAGCGAGGGGCCCATCAGCGGTGGGTGATCCGGCCGGGGCAGTTGTTCTATACCCCGCCGATGTACGAGCACATCATGGAATTCACCGAGGACTCCGTGATCTTCGCCGTGTCGCGGAACAGCCGGACGATGGCGGACTACGAACAGGATACCGTTCGCGTGACTCCAGGGCAATCCTCCGGATCGTGATGAGCCAGACGATGGCTCAGCCGTCACTGCGGAGGCGAACGGACTGTCGAGTGTGCGGATCGCGCGAGTTGGCCCTTGCGCTGTCACTGGGCGACACGCCGCTCGCCAACGAGTTCGTCGAGGCTGACCAGGTCGATAAACCGCAGGACCGTTTCCCGCTGAAGGTGCATCTGTGCCGCGTCTGCGGGCATGCGCAGTTGCTCGACGTCGTCGATCCGCAGCGGCTCTTCCGCCACTACGTCTACGTCTCGGGCACCTCGCCGGTGTTCGTGGAGCACTTCCGGCGGTATGCGGCGGAGGTGCTGCAATGGACGGGGATGCCGCCGGGCTCCCGTGTGATCGAAATCGGCAGCAACGACGGCACGCTGCTGCGGTGCTTCAAAGACGCCGGCATGCGGGTGCTGGGAATCGACCCGGCCCAGGCGATCGCCGCCGAGGCGACGACACGCGGGATCGACACCCTGCCTGAGTTTTTCGATCTGGCGCTGGCGCAACGGCTCCGCCGAGAGGGATGGGAGGCGTCGGTGGTGGCCGCGAATAATGTCTTCGCCCACGCCGATGACCTGCATGGGATCGTGGAGGGCGTCGCCCACCTCCTGCATCAGGATGGGGTGTTGGTCTTTGAGGTGTCCTACCTCGTCGATGTGGTGGACCAGGGGCTGTTTGATACCATCTATCATGAGCATCTGAGCTATCATACGGTCAAGCCGTTGACGCGATTGTTTCAGCAGCACGGGATGGAGCTCATCGACGCGGTCCGGGTGGACACGCACGGAGGGTCGTTGCGCGGCATCGCCCAGCGGAAGGGGGGACGCTGGCCGCATCACGCTCGCGTCGAGCAGTTGATTCAACTGGAAACCTCCCTGGGACTCTTTGGCCTTGCGGCCTACCGCGACTTGTTCACGCGCATCCAGCAGCGCAAGGAGGAGCTCATGAGCCTGCTGTGTGGCTTGAAGCGGGAGGGGAAACGGATCGCCGGCTTCGGCGCGCCGGCGAAGGCGACGACCCTGATGTTCCATTTCGGCCTCGGGCCTGAGGTGATCGAGTATCTCTGTGACGACAGCCCCTGGAAACAGGGGCGGTTTTCCCCAGGCTATCATCTGCCGGTCGTGCCCTCCACGGCCTTGTACGAGGCAGACACGCGGCCGGACGACGTGGTGATCCTCGCCTGGAATTTCGCGGAGCCGATCATGCGCACGCATCAGGCGTTCATGGATGGCGGGGGGCATTTTATCGTGCCGCTTCCCAAGCTGGAGATTCGATGAGGAGGAGGGCATGAAACAGTTTCTGGCATCCGATATCAAAGAGATTGTTGATCGGCTGGGGGATGACACCAAGCGCCTGGCGGGCCAGAGCGTGCTCATTTCAGGAGGGCACGGTTTCCTCGGGCGGTATCTCGTGCTGACCCTCGCCTATCTGAACGAGCACGTGCTGAAGCGCCCGTGCCGTCTGCTGGTGATCGACAACCACGTCACCAGCGCACTCCCGCATTTCAGCCGGGCGTGGCGGAAGGGCTATCACTTCATCCGGCACGACCTCACGACGCCCTTAACCCTCCGCGAGCCGGTGGACTATATCGTGCACGCCGCCGGGATCGCCAGCCCCTACTACTACCGCAAATACCCGCTCGAAACCCTCGAGGTCGCGACCCGCGGCACCAAACACCTGCTGGAGCTGGCGCGGGAGAGACGCGTCAAAGGATTCTTGTTCTTTAGCTCCAGCGAGATCTACGGCAATCCGGATGCCAAGCACGTCCCCACGCCGGAGTCCTACAACGGCAATGTCTCGTGTCTTGGGCCGCGGGCCTGTTACGACGAGTCCAAACGATTAGGGGAGACGCTGTGCGTCATCTTTCATGGACAGTTTGGGGTGCCGGCGACCATGGTGCGGCCGTTTAATGTCTACGGCCCGGGGATGTCGGAGACGGATTACCGGGTGATTCCAAACTTCGCCAGCCGCATCGTCGGGCATCGGCCCCTCCACGTCTACGGGACCGGGAGGCAGACGCGGACATTCTGCTATATCACCGACGCCATGGTCGGGTTCTTCAAAGCGTTGTTGAACGGGACGCGCGGGCAAGCCTACAACATCGGCAATCCGACCCCGGAGCTGTCCATGCTGGAGTTCGCGCAGATCTTCCAGCGGGTGGCTGGACGCAAGCTGCCGATTGAAGTGATTGAGTATCCCGATGCCTATCCGTCCGACGAACCCCAGCGTCGATGCCCTGAGATCAGCAAGGCGACGCGCCACCTCGGCTACCATCCGGCTGTCGGACTTCCAGAGGGATTGGGTCGGTTCATGCGCTGGGCGAAGCGCGTGTACACCGGCTCGCCCTTTTAAGCACCAAGCACCAAGCACTAAGATGGATACGCCAATAACGCTCGGACTCATTGGGACTGGCCGGTGGGGCCAGGCCTATCTCCGGACCATCCAGCAGCTTGCCCAGCGCTGCACCCTGAAGGCCGTCTGTTGTCGCCACCACGAGCAAGCCGCTCAACTTCCCCCGCCCGCGCAGATCATGGAGGATTGGCAGGCTGTGGTCCGCAGCCCGTGTGATGCGGTGATCATCGCCACGCCGCCGGATACCCATGCCGAGATCCTCACAGCCTGCCTTGAGGCGGGCAAACCCTGTCTCGTTGAAAAACCCCTCTGCCTGGACGTCCCGACCGCTCAACGACTCCACCAGCTCGTGGTGAAGAGTGGCGTCCCTGTCCTGGTCGATCATACCCAACTCTTCCATCCGGCCTATGAAACGCTGCGCCGGCATCTGCGTGAACGCCGCGAGGTCGTGCGGATCGTCTGCTCCGAAGGCATGGCCTTCGGCCCGTTCCGGCGTCACACAACGGCCCTCTGGGACTGGGTCCCGCACGATGTGAGCCTGTGCCTGGATCTTGTGGGACAGGTGCCCACGGCCACACTCGCCTTGGGCGGTCCGCGCGATCCTCAAGGCGTTCCAGAGATGCTCAGCCTTCGCCTGGAGTTCGCCACCGGAGCCATCGGGTGGATTCACGCCGGGCGTCTCTCGCCGGACAAACGCCGGCGGCTGACCGTCGTGACGGACCGCCATCTCTACGTGGTCGATGACGCGTCTCCGACTCCCCTCACCGCCGCCGCGATTGACTACGTCCGGCGATACGAGAACGCGCAGGCCGAACCGCTGACGCTGCACGCGTTGGATTCCGCCTCGACCGACCCGCCGCTCACCCGCATGCTGGCGTACTTCCTGGAGGGGCTGCGAGGAGGGGATCGAGGGCGGTTCGGCACGGCTTTGGCCGTTGACGTCGTCCGGGTCTTGGCGGCTGGCGAGACGGCCATGCTATAATGAGACCCTAATGCGCTTCTGGACTGTTCCCATTCTTGCGTACCACCGGATCGGGCAGCCCAAGGGGGATCATGTCCCGACGGTGGCTCCGGAGACCTTCGAGGGCCACCTGCGGTTTTTGGCGCGCCGACGCTGCCAGGTGTGGGAGCTGTCCCAGTTGGCCGGCCACCTCATCGAGGGCCGCTCGGTGTCTCGCAACAGCACGGTCATCACGTTTGATGACGGGTATGAAGAAACGTGCACGGTGGCAGCGCCCTTGCTGCGGCGATTCGGGTTTCGCGCCACCGTCTTTGTGACCCCGACCGAAGTCGGGTTGCCTGGCTTCATGACGTGGGAGCAGCTTCGAGCGGTGTCAAAGGACGGGCTAGCGGTCGGCAGCCACACGCTCAACCACACGTATCTTCCCCTGGCCTCGCCTCAAGAGGCCGAGCGGGAGCTGGCCGAGTCCAAGCGGATTCTGGAGACGCAGCTTGGCTGCCCGGTGCGCATCCTGAGTTACCCGGTCGGAGGCTTTACCCCTGAGGTGCAGGCCATGGCGAGGGGGCACGGTTATCTGGCGGCCTGTACCACCAATCGGGGCACGACTCGATCAGGTTGCGATCCCTTCGCCTTGCGGCGTATCAAGATGACCGACCGCGACCGACATCCCTGGCTGTTGGCCGCCAAACTCTCCGGGTACTACGATCTGTTTCGTCGCATTGAACCCCCCTCATAGTTGTTAAATGTGAACTGTGTAATGTGTAATGGGTTTAACAAAGTGACATTACACTTGGGTAAAGTCGTGTTCTTGCCACCTACTATGATACGATCTACCGATGACCAAGCGACA
>MIAC01000217.1 GCA_001830475.1 Rhodospirillales bacterium RIFCSPLOWO2_12_FULL_67_15 | reverse complement strand
CGCGACTTGCGGGGGGAGAGGGTTGCGTAGGGTTGGCGCGGCGAAAGCCGCGCCTTACCCGGAGCTGGGTGAGGGGGGTGATTCCGTTCGATCGCAGCCTGCTCTAAGATTCCCGGCCATGACCGGGGTCGAAATCCTGCTCTATCCGGCTCTCGGCGCCGTCGCGGCGGCGCTTCTGGGGGCGCCCTATGCGTTTTACCTGAAACGCCTTGCCGCTAAGGCTGACGCGCAAGCCCTGACCGCCGCCGAGGACGCCGACCGGGCCCGCGCGCTGCTCGCCGCCAGCCCCGACGCGAGCTTCGTCTTCGAAGGCGCGAGCGGAATCGAATTCTGCTCGCGCCGGCTCGCCCGGCTCCTTGGCCTCGGCGCGGACGGCAGCGCGCTCCACTTCGCCGACGTGCTCGCGGCGCTCGAGCCGGGAGACGCCGAGGCGCTCGCGCGCGCGACCGAAGCCCTTCGCCGCGACGGCACCGTCTTCGAAACGGTCGTCGTGAAGAACGACGCCGCGGTCGTGGTCGCGGGCACGCGCGCGCGCGCGGCCTCGGGCGGCACGGTCGCCGATTCGCTCTGGTTCCGCCCGATCCCCGCAGTTCCCGCGCGCAAGATGCCGGCGCCGCCTTCGCCGCCGCCCGCCGCGGCCGACCAGACGACCGCCGAGGTTCTGGAGGCCCTCGCGGCGCCGGTCGCCCTCTTCGCCGCCGACGGCCGGCTCGCCCTCTGCAACGCGGCGTGCGCGAGGTTGTGGCGGCTCGAGCGCGCCTGGTTGGAAACCGGCCCGACTTTGAGCGAAATCCTCGAGGCGCTCCGGGCGCGCCGCCGCCTGCCCGAAGTTCCCGATTTTCACGCCTACAAGGCGGAGCAGACGGCGCTGTTGCGGCTGACCAAGCCGGCGCCGCCCATCCTGATGCACCTTCCCGACGATACGGTGCTATCCTTGCGCGCGAGCCCGCGCTTGGGCGGCGGCGCGATCTTCGTTTACGAGGACGTGACCGGAGAGCTCGCCCTGAAATCGTCGCTCAAGACGGCGACGCGGGTCCAGGACGTGACCCTCGACAACCTGCACGAAGGCGTCGCCGTGTACGGCGGCGACGGCCGGCTCAAGCTCTCCAACCGCGAGTTCGCGCGCCTTTGGAACCTGAATCCGGCGACGCTCGCCGCCGGGGCGCATCTCGCCGACTTCATCGAGGCGATGCACCCCTATCGCCGGGACGTCGAGGATTGGCCCCGCTTCCGCGAACGGCTCGCGGGACGGCTTCTGTCGCGCCGCGTCGGACATGGGCGCATCGAACGGTCGGACGATACGGTGATCGACTACGCGACCGTGCCCTTGCCGGACGGGGCCGTGCTGCTCGGCTATCTCGACGCGACCGATACCGCGCGCACCGAGGAAGCCCTGCTCGAACGGGCGCTCGCCTTCGAGGAAGCGGCGCGGCTGAAATCGCAGTTCATCGCCAACGTCAGCCACGAAATCCGCACCCCGCTCACCAGCGTCATCGGCTTCGCCGAGGTTCTCGCCACCGGCCACTTCGGGACCCTGACGCCCAGGCAGACGGACTACGCCCGGCACATTCTCGATTCGGCCCAAAGCCTGATGACGGTGGTGGGCGATATTCTCGATCTCGCTTCGATCGAGGCGGGCGCGCTCGAACTCCGGCTCGACGCGGTCGACGTGCACGCCATGCTGGTCTCGGTTCTCGGCTTGGTGCGCGAACGGGTGCGGCGCCGCGAGCTGCACCTGGCGTTCGACGCGCCCCCCGACATCGGCTGGATTCAAGCCGACGAAAGCCGGCTCAAGCAAGTCCTGTTCCATCTCCTCAGCAACGCCATCGCCTTCACGCCGCCGCGCGGCGGCGTGCGCCTACTGGCCGCGCGCGAGGGCGACGAGGTGGTTCTCGCGGTGGCCGACACCGGCGTCGGCATTCCGCTCGCGGATCAGGCGCGCGTGCAGCTTCCGTTCGAAAAAGTCGTCCCCGTTCGCGTCGGCGTCGGCGGCGCGCTCGCCCGGGGGGCGGGCGGAGCCGGAACCAGCGGCGCGGGACTCGGTCTCACCCTGGTCCGGCGCTTGGTCGAGCTGCACGGCGGCGCGGTCGAGTTGAAATCGGTGCCGAACCGCGGCACCACCGTCACCTGCCGGCTCCCCGCCGGCGGCGCCAAGGCCAAGGACGCGTTCCAGATTTAACCCTGTTCGCCTGCCGCGTCGGCCCAGGCGAGCAAGCCTTGGCCGAGCCGACGAGCGCTTTGGGGATCGAGATCGAGCAGAGTGAACCGGCTGCCCTCCTTGATCCGGACCCTGAGCAGGACAAGACCGCCCTCGTATTCGACTTTCTGGACCACGATCTTCTTGCCCCAGGGGGCATCGAAGGCGTCGAGATCGCCGAGAACGGTGTAAAGCGCCACGGAAGCCTCCTTGGTTGTTCTCAGACCGGCGCGATCCGGTCGTAACTCCGCGCCCGCCAGACCAGCCGCTGGCCGAGCGCCGGGTCGCGCGGGCCAATCCCCGCGCGCATTAAATGTTGCGCCCCTACCGGGGCGTCGCGAAAGCCGGTCCGGCCGTGCAGCACGTTGTTGCAGACGATGCCTTCGCCGGCGCCCAGGCGGTGACGGACGACGTAGGGCGAGGCGGGATCGTCGAGGATGCGGGTCAGCGCCTCGGTCGCGGCGCGGACCTCGGAATCGTCGCGCCAGGAAATGCTCCGGGTTCGCGCGGTATAGCGCATGTGCAGCGCGCCGCTCGCCGAATCGATCGAGAAAACGGGTCCGGTGCGCGGCTCGCGCCCGTCTTCCGCGTTGGCTGGGATCGTCATGGCCTCGGGATGGAAAAGCGCCGCCACCAACGCCGGATTCTCGTCGCGGAGCAGGATGTAGGCGATCTCGGGGTCCATGAGCAGGCTCCCGCCGCCTTCCGCCGCGCATCGTTCGCAATGGAGCAGGAAGCCCCGGATCTGGCGGTCGGGGGCGTTGTAGTAGCCGTCGGTGTGCCACTGGATCGGGCGGTCGGTGTAGGGGATGTAGCGCGTTTTCGGGCCGGCATCGCGCACGGCGACCAGCGTCAAGCCGTCGTCGTCGGCCATGGGGTTGGCATCGAGCCGGCGAAAGCCGAATGCGCGGGCGAGCCCTAAGGCCGCCTCCCGGCCCGAAAGGGAACTTTCATGGCTCCGGTAAAAGAAAAAATTTGTGCACTGCACAATCGAAAGCGCCTTCGACCGCTCCCGCTCGGTCGGTTGGGCTAGGTCGGCTATATCGACAAAAATGTCTTCTTTTGTAATGGGATAATAGGAAACCTTCAAGTCGCGCCAGCGCCGGTAGGCGGCCTGATCCGCAAGCGCGAAAGAACCTTTCGTGGGCAGATCGGAAAACATTTTATCCAAAACCATATGTGCAAAAGCACATTAACAATATTGCATATTAGATTTTAGTCACCTATCATCCGAACTGTTTTGCAGAGTGCGTTTGACTCACATTCGCAGCCGGACGCGCTTCGAGCAAACAATCTTTAATTATATCCGAGGGGAGCGCAACGCGCTGAGGGAGAAACCAATGGATCAGGAAAATCCGACCAAGTCCGGCAAGCCGATGCCCGCGACACCGCTGCTCGACCAGCTCGAAAGCGGGCCGTGGCCGAGCTTCGTCACCGGCCTGAAGCGCCTCGCCTTGTCCGAAGACAAGCAATACGCGCCGATGATGAAGGACCTGCTCGGCCAGCTCGAGCACTCCTACGATACGCGCAAGGGTTACTGGAAAGGCGGCACGGTCGGC
>MIAC01000216.1:7644-7748 GCA_001830475.1 Rhodospirillales bacterium RIFCSPLOWO2_12_FULL_67_15 | reverse complement strand
GCGCGCGCGCCGGGGCCCTCCCAGATATTGAAGCGCCGCCCGCTGCGCAAATCGACCGCCGTGATCGACGCCGCGCGCGACCCGCGAAGGCCGGCTGCTACCTG
>MIAC01000216.1:0-7596 GCA_001830475.1 Rhodospirillales bacterium RIFCSPLOWO2_12_FULL_67_15 | reverse complement strand
GTCCGCCAAGAAGGTATCGAGGTCGAACCCGCGCTCATATACAATGGCGGCGAGATGTACGGTGTCGGCGTCGGCCATGAATTTCGCCCTTACTTCCATAAAAGCGATTACATCGGCTCTCCAGCCGCCGCCTTGATCGCCGTCAAATTAGAAAACGCTTGTGGACTGCCCCCGTTTTAATTGCCCCATGCGTCCGGCAAGAATATTGTTTTGCGCATCCAGTTCAAAGGGTTGGCGCGGCCAAAACTGTAACCTTACCCGCCTGCGGGCCGAAGCCCTTCGGCGGGCGAAGGCCCGAAGCCGGGTGCGGGGAGAGTTTCCGGGTCCGCTGAAAATGCCTTAGCGCGCCGCTTCCTGCTTGAGCGCGTCGGTCTTTTCGCGCAGGACCTCGATCAGGCCCGACACCTGCCCGCCCTTCTGGCCGATGACCGAGGTGAAGTCGGAGCGCATGGTGTTGCTCATGGACGTGCCTTCGACCACCACGTCCACGATCTTATAGACCGCGTCCTTGTTGCGCCCGACGCGCCAGTCCACCCGTACCGGCTGGCCGCCGCTCGGGCGGACGATCTCGGAGAAAATGGTGACGGTGCTCTCGTTCTCGGTCAACGCGCGGTAAACCTTGAGCGCCTCGCCGGCGTATTCGGCGAAGCGGTCGACGTAGGAGACCACCATCAGATCCTCGAACAGCCGGAGATATTCGGTGCGCTCGGCGTCGGTGGCGGTGCGCCAGTGCCGGCCGAGGATCCAGCGGCCGATGACCTCGACCGCGAAGCTGTCGTTGAACATGCGCCGGAAGCGGACGATCCGTTCGGGGCGGGGAACTTTCTGGTCGGCGAGCGAATCGACCGCCTGCCTGGCGAGCGATTCGATGAACGAACTCGCCCCTTTCTCCAGCTCGGCGGAGGCCTGGGCGGGAACGATCGGAAAGGCAGCCAGAAGGGCGAGGCCGGCGGCAAGGCCGACCGCGAACGTACGTCTTTGCGTCATGGAGGAATACCTAATCGGTCATCGGTTCGAATGCCAGGGGGGCCGCAGATATTTCCGCGCCGCCGCCCGCCGGGGCCGGAAGGCCGGACATGCCCGGCGCCGGCATGTTGGACGACCCTCGGCCGTTGCTGATCTCGTCCGCCCGACGCTGGCGATAGAGGCTCCGGATCGCGGCGTAGTAATCAAGCGACGTGCGCTCCAAATCGTCAAGTTCCTTCATGTGGCTCGCGCGGGTGTCGACGCCGGTCGTGCCGGTGCGGGAATAGGTGATGAACTCGCGGCTCGTGTTGGCGGCATACCAGTTGATGGGATCGGAGAAGTAGTCCGCCGCCAGGCCGACTAGGTCGCGGGGATTCGAGGGCCCGAACAGCGGCAGCATCAGGTACGGCCCTTCCTCGACCCCCCAGACGGCCAGCGTCTGGCCGAAATCTTCCGCGTGGCGCGGCATACTTATTTCGCTCGCCACGTCCATCATCCCGCCTAGCCCGACCGTGGAATTGACGACGAAGCGCGCGAGCGTGTTGCCCGCGCGCTTGCCCTCGCCTTGCAGGACGTCGTTCGCCAGCACCACCGGGGTGCGCAGGTTGGCGAGGATGTTGCTGACCGCGTCCTGGAAAACCTTCGGCGTGAAGTCGCGATAAATCCGCGCGAGCGGCTTCAGAATCGCGGCGTCGATGGCGCGGTTGAAGGCGAAAATGACCCGGTTGGCGGGCTCGAGCGGATCGTTGATCTGGCGGAACTCGGCGAGCGCATCCGCGTCCTTGGTATCCGGCGCCGTCGCGCAACCCGAAAGCAGCGGCAGGGCGACGAGAAAAGCGAGCGCCGCGAACAACCCGACGACGCGGATGGGAAGGACGATCATCGAAACCCTGCTCCTCGGCTTCTGTTGAGGTATCCGGCGAACCCCGAAGGGAGACGGCCGAAGCCCTTGCCCCTCGACCGGATCAAGCCCTCTCGCGGGCGTATTGCACCGCGATCGGAGTGTTGCCGACCGATGGTTAATAATTCGTAACGATTGCGCTTGGCCCCAAGACCGGGGCGTCAATAACACAATATGCCTCGATAATCCATAAACAGAACACAAGATGAAGTGCTGAATTTGAAGGATAAAGTCTAGCCGGCAAGGGCGGGCCAACGGCGGAAACGAACCCTCCGGATTTGCCTTTGCAAATCCTGCAAAATCATATAAAGACATCTTTATATATGTATATGACGCCAAAAACAGCCGCGAATGTCGCCGATGGCGAATCTCCCCGTGCCTTGCCCGCGCCGGTGGTTCTCGCCCAGCTCAGGGCCGCGGCCGAGCCGACCCGGCTCAGGCTTTTGTCCCTGCTCGCCGAAGGCGAGTTCGCGGTCGGCGAGATCGCAAAAATCCTGAACCAAAGCCAGCCCCGGGTTTCGCGCCATCTCAAGCTTCTCGCCGAGGCCGGGCTGATCGAGCGCACTCCCGAAGGCGCCTGGGTCTTCCATCGCCTCGCCCGCGCCGGCGCCGGCGGCCAAGTCGCGGCCTGGCTCGCCGCCATCCTCGACACCGGCGCCCAGGCGCTGGCCGAAGATCGCGCGCGGCTCAATTCCGTGCGCAAGGAACGCACCCGCGCCGCGGCCGCTTATTTCCGCGCCAACGCCAAGAATTGGGATTCTCTCCGCCGGATGCACGCCGACGACGCCGAGGTCGAACGCACCCTGGTCAGACTGCTGGCGGGGCCGGACGGCCGGGAGCCCTTGGGCGAGCTTCTCGACCTCGGCACCGGGACCGGAAGGATACTGGAACTGCTCGGTCCGCTTGCGTCGCGCTGCGAGGGGATCGATCTCTCCCACGACATGCTCACGCTCGCCCGCGCCGCGCTCGACCGCGCCGGCCTCGCCCACGGCTCGGTCCGCTACGGCGATCTCTACCGCCTGCCCCACGCCGGAGGCGCATTCGATGTCGCCGTCATCCATCAGGTGTTGCATTTCCTGGTCGATCCCGCCCGCGCCGTCGCCGAGGCCGCCCGCGTGCTCCGCCCCGGCGGACGGCTCGCCATCGCCGACTTCGCGCCCCACGCGGTCGAGGAGCTCCGCGCCCGCCACGCCCATCGCCGGCTCGGCTTCGCCGAGAGCGAGGTCTTGGGCTGGTGCCGCGAAGCGGGTCTCGATCCCTTGGGTGTCGCGCATATTCCGGGCCATCCGCTCACGGTCACCCTCTGGCTGGCGCGCAAGCCCAAGGCCGGCGAGCCGAAGCCTGCGCTGGCGCGCTGGACCGTGCGCGCGCGCTAGTTCTCCAAGACCCGCAATCGAAAGGATTTCTTCGTGTCCGCGCCCAAAAGAACCGCCACCTTCCGCCCCGTGATCGAGGCGCTTGCGCCGCTCGCCGGCGACGTCAGGGTGTCCTTCGAATTCTTCCCGCCCAAGACCGAAGGAGCCGAGCTTTCCCTCTGGACGTGCATCCAACGTCTCGCGCCGGCGCGCCCCGCCTTCGTCTCCGTCACCTACGGCGCCGGCGGCTCGACCCGCGAACGCACCCACGCGACCGTCTTGCGCATCCGGCACGAGACCGCGCTCGAGCCCGCCGCGCACCTCACCTGCGTCGGCGCGACCCGCGCCGAGGTGGACGCCGTCGCCCGGCGTTACTGGAACGAAGGCATCCGCCACATCGTCGCCTTGCGCGGCGATCCGCCCAACGCCCCGGGGCCCGGACTCGGCGTCTATCGCCCGCATCCCGGCGGCTACGCTTTCGCCGCCGATCTGGTCGCGGGCCTGAAGCGCGTCGCCGATTTCGAGATCAGCGTCGCCGCCTTTCCCGAAACCCATCCCGAGGCCCAAAGCCCGGCGGCCGACCTCGACAATCTCAAGCGCAAGATCGACGCCGGCGCGAGCCGCGCCATTACCCAGTTCTTTTTCGACCCGGACGTCTATTTTCGCTTCGTCGAGCGCGCCCGCGGCGCGGGCATCGCCGTTCCCATCGTCCCCGGCATCCTGCCGGTCACCAACTTCGCCCGCGTGCGCGAGTTCGCCAAGGCATGCGGCGCCTCGCTGCCCCCCTGGCTCGCCAATCTGTTCGAAGGTCTCGACGAAGACGCGGAGACGCGCAAGCTGGTGGCGGTCTCCGTCGCAGCCGAGCAATGCCGGCTTTTGTTCGCGGGCGGCGTGCGCGCGTTCCACTTCTACACGCTCAATCGCGCCGATCTGGTTTACGCCATCTGTCACATTCTCGGCGTGCGCCCGCCCAAGGCCGAACCGGCGGCCGCACTGGAGCCCGCCCGATGACGACCTCGAACCTCTCCGCCCGCCTGGTCAAGCTGCACGAGGCGCTGAAGACCCGCATCCTGATCCTCGACGGGGCGATGGGGACCATGATCCAGAAGCGCCGTCTCGCCGAGGCCGATTTTCGCGGTGCCCGCTTCAAGGATTGGCCGCGCGATCTCAAGGGCAACAACGATCTCCTCAACCTGACCCGTCCCGACGTGATCGGCGAGATTCACGACGCCTACTTCGCCGCCGGCGCCGACATCGCCGAAACCAACACTTTCAATTCGACCTCCATCAGCCAAGCCGACTACGGCATGGAAGAGTTCGCCGCCGAACTCAACCGCGAAGGCGCCCGGATCGCGCGCAAGGCCGCCGACGCCTGGACGGAGAAGACGCCCCACCAGCCGCGCTTCGTCGCCGGCGCCATCGGCCCCACCAATCGCACCGCCTCGATCTCGCCCGATGTCGCCGATCCCGCCAAACGCAACGTCACCTTCGATCAGCTTCGCGCCGCCTACCGCGCGGCGGCGCGCGCCTTGATCGAAGGCGGCGCCGACCTGCTCCTGGTCGAGACCATCTTCGATACCCTCAACGCCAAGGCCGCGCTTTATGCCATCGACGAGGTGTTCGCGGAAACCGGCACGGTTCTGCCGATCATGATCTCCGGCACCATCACCGATCGTTCGGGCCGGACTTTGTCCGGCCAGATGCCGGAGGCGTTCTGGAACTCGGTCCGCCACGCCAAGCCCTTGACCGTCGGGCTCAACTGCGCGCTCGGCGCGGCCGAGATGCGCCCGCACCTGGCCGAACTCGCCCGCGTCGCCGACACCTTCGTCTGCGCCTATCCCAATGCCGGGCTCCCCAACGAATTCGGCGAGTACGACGAGACCCCCGAACAGACCGCGGGGCTGGTCGCCGGCTGGGCACGGGACGGGCTGGTCAACATCCTCGGCGGCTGCTGCGGCACCACGCCCGAGCACATCCGCGCCATCGCCGAAGCCGTGCGCGGCGCGCCTGCGCGCCGGGTCCCCGAGATTCCCCGCCGGCTCCGGCTGTCCGGCCTCGAACCCTTCGAGCTCCGCGAATGAACGAAACGCCCGCGAACCAGGCTCCCGGGAACAGCGTGCCCACCCCCACGCCGGCGGCGAGCTTCGTCAATGTCGGCGAGCGCACCAACGTCGCCGGCTCGACGAAATTCAAGAAACTGATCCTCGAGGGCAACCACGAGGCCGCCCTCGAAATCGCCCGCGAGCAGGTCGAGAACGGCGCCCAGGTGATCGACGTCAACATGGACGACGCCATGCTCGACGCCGAGAAGGCGATGACCACGTTCCTCAATCTGATCGCCACCGAGCCGGCCATCGCGCGGGTGCCGATCATGATCGATTCCTCGAAATGGTCGGTGATCGAGGCCGGCCTCAAGTGCGTGCAAGGGAAGGCGATCGTCAATTCCATCAGCCTCAAGGAGGGCGAAGGGCCGTTCCTCGAACAGGCGCGCAAGGTCCGCCGGTACGGCGCCGCGGTGGTGGTGATGGCCTTCGACGAGACCGGCCAGGCGGAAACCGCCGAGCGCCGGTTCGACATCTGCCGGCGCGCCTATGCCCTTTTGACCGAGAAGGCCGACTTTCCGCCCGAGGACATCGTGTTCGATCCCAACGTCTTCGCGGTCGCCACCGGCATCGAGGAACACAACGACTACGCCCGGGCCTTCATCGCGGCGACGCGGATGATTCGCGAGAAACTGCCTTATGCGCACGTCTCGGGCGGCATTTCCAACGTCTCGTTCGCGTTTCGCGGTAACGAGCCGGTGCGCCAGGCGATGCACTCGGTCTTCCTCTACCACGCGATCGCGGCCGGGCTCGACATGGGGATCGTCAACGCCGGGCAGGTCACGCTCTACGAGGACATCCCGCCGGAGCTGCGCGAGCGGGTCGAGGACGTGATCCTGAACCGCCGCGCCGACGCCGCCGAGCGGCTGCTCGAGATCGCCGAGCGCTACCGGGCCGGCGGCGCGAAGAAAGAGGTGGATCTGGCCTGGCGCGCGGGCCCGGTCGAAGAACGGCTCGCGCACGCGCTCGTGCACGGCATCGCCGATTTCGTCGAAGCCGACGTGGAGGAAGCGCGGCATAAGGCGCCCCGGCCGCTCGCGGTGATCGAAGGGCCGCTGATGGACGGCATGAACCGAGTCGGCGACCTGTTCGGCTCGGGGCGCATGTTCCTGCCCCAGGTGGTCAAAAGTGCCAGGGTGATGAAGAAGGCGGTCGCCTATCTGCTCCCCTACATCGAGGCGGATAAGTCGGGCGGCGCGCGGGTCAAGGGCAAGATCGTGATGGCGACCGTCAAGGGCGACGTTCACGACATCGGCAAGAACATCGTCGCCGTCGTGCTTCAATGCAACAACTTCGAGACGGTGAACCTGGGCGTCATGGCGCCGTGCGCCAAAATCCTGGAGACGGCGAAGGAGATCGGCGCCAGCATGATCGGGCTCTCGGGCCTCATCACCCCGAGCCTGGAGGAAATGTGCTTCGTCGCCGCCGAGATGGAGCGGCAGGGATTCACGCTGCCGCTTTTGATCGGCGGCGCGACCACCAGCAAGGTCCACACCGCGGTCAAGATCGCGCCCAACTACTCGGGCCCGGTGGTCTACGTCGCGGACGCCTCGCGCGCGGTCGGCGTCGCCAGCCAATTGACCGGGGACAACCGGGCGGTCTTCGCCGCCGAGGTGCGGGCCGACTACGACAAGATGCGCGCGCTTCACTCCCGCCAGCAAGACGAGAAGGACCGCCTGCCGATCGCGAAGGCCCGCGCCAACCGCGCGAAGATCGACTGGGCGGCCTACGCCCCGCCCCGGCCTCTCCGCCCGGGCATCACGGTTTTCGACGATTACGATCTCGCCGAGTTGGTGGCGCGCATCGACTGGGGGCCCTTCTTCTCGGTCTGGGAGATGCGCGGGCGCTTCCCCGATATCCTGGAAGACCCGAAGGTAGGCGAAACCGCGCGGCACACCTACAACGACGCCCGCGCGATGCTGCAACGGATCGTCGGCGAAAAGTGGCTGAAGGCGCGCGGCGTCGTCGGGCTCTGGCCGGCCAATGCCGTCGGCGACGACATCGAAATTCATGCCGACCAAAGCCGCAGCCGCGTGCTCGCCACCGTCCACACGCTCCGCCAGCAGATGGCGCGGGCCGAAGGCGGCCGCGCCAACCTGGCGCTCGCCGATTTCGTCGCGCCCAAGGAGCAGGGCAAGCCCGATTGGTTCGGCGGCTTTGCCGTCACCGCCGGGATCGGCGTCGACCAAGCGGTCAAGCGCTTCGAAGCCGCGCACGACGACTATTCCGCGATCATGGTCAAGGCGCTCGCCGACCGGCTGGCGGAAGCCTT
>MIAC01000215.1 GCA_001830475.1 Rhodospirillales bacterium RIFCSPLOWO2_12_FULL_67_15 | reverse complement strand
GCGGCGTACCGCGTCGGATACTGGCTGTGGGCGCGCCGGTCGTACCGCGTTCCCGCCGGCCGCGGCAAAGGGGGTTCGGCTTCGAGCTTCTCCTCGGCGACGTCGCCCTTTGCCACGATGAAAGCGAAGGGAAGCTGGGATCGGGCCATCGTCGCCTTGGCCTCCGCCAGCGCGCCGGCGATCGCGGATTCGCTCTTGGGGAACGAATGGTGAGGAATCCGCATCGCATCGAACAGCGCCGCCGTGATCTCGCCCATCAGTTCATGCTGCGGCTCATCCTTGATCCCGGGCGCGCCGCGCCAAGTGCAAATCAGCAACGCCGGGATGCGGAAGGGATAATTGAGCGAGGTCAGCGGATTGACCGCGTTGCCGAGGCCGGAGTTCTGGAACATCACCGCCGTCCCCCTTCCCGCGAGCCAGGCGCCCGCGGCGATCGCCACCGCCTCGCCCTCGCTCGCCGCGCCGACGTAGGTCAGGCGCGCATCGCCGATGGTCCGGTTGATGATCGGGGTCAAAAACGAGCACGGCACGCCGCTGTAGAAATCGAACCCGGCCGCGCGGGCGCAGGTCAGAAACGATTCGGCGCGGATCACAGGAACTTGCCCGCCTCGGCCAGATCGGCGGCATCGTCCACGTCGAGCCATTGCCCGGCGATGTAGAGCACATGGATCGGCGCGCCCTCCCCGGCCATGCGGGTGAACAGCTCGGGGAGTCCGGCTTTCGCCAGTGTGCCATCCCGGCGCATGGCGTGGATCGCCTCGCGCACCCTCTCGGCACCCCGGGCGCTCAGCTTGGCGAGCCCCATCCATTCGCCGCCGATCTCTTCCGCCGGCATGTCGGAGGCGATGCGGCGGAGATGGACGGGCTCGTCGTCGAGAAAGGTCGGGCTGAAAGCGCGCGTGCACGCGGCGAAGTCGCGGACCCAGTTCTTCGCTTGCGAAACGCGCGCGCGCCAGAGCGCGTCCACGGTGACGACGATGTCGCCCGGGTGCGCGAGCAATTGATCGAGGATGTGATGGCGGAACAGGATATCGCCGTAGGCGACCAGGCATTCGCCCTCGAGGCGTTCGATCGCGCAGGCGAGGCTCGCCGCTTCCCCGGTCGTCATGAAAAGATCGTTGTCCACCGTCGCGATCGAGGGGAAGTTGATCGTGTCCTTCTTGTAGCCGCGCACCACCGTGATTTCGCGCACGCCGGCCTCGCGGACGGTGCCGATCAGGCGGCTGAGCAGCGGCTGGCCGCGCACCTCGATCATGCATTTCGGCCGATCCTCGGTGAGCCGCCCGAGCGCCGCCCCGCGGCTGGCGGCGAGCAGGATCGCGCGCTTCTCGCCGGCCTTGGCCGGGAGATACCGCTTCTCGGCCTCCGCCAGCTCGTCGTTGCCGGAAAGCTCGAACACCTCTTGCACGCTGACGACGGTCTTCTCGACCCCGGCGATGGATTCCTCGCGCCGGATCCGGCGGCTCGCGTCGCGCATGGCGGCGATCGCCGCGCGCAGGTTGTGGTTGGCCCAGATGGCGACCGAGATGCCCGCCTGGCGAAAGGCCTCGGTCGGGGTCGCGTAGTATTTGGTCGGCACGATCACGACTGGGCAGCGGTTGTTCCATGCCTTAGCGAAGGCGAAAATTTCGTCGGCGGTGGATTTCTTGGAATGGATCAAAACCGCGTCCGCCCCGGCGGCGCGATAGGCCTCGGCGCGCTTGAGCGCCTCCTCCAGCCCCCAGCCGGCGATCAGCGCCTCGATCCTGGCGACGATGCGGAAATCGTCGTCCACTTGGCTGTCCTTGCCGGCCTTGATCTTGCCGCAGAATTCGTCGATGGCGGCGAGCGCCTGGCCCTCGCCGACGAACGAGTTGGTCTTGGGAAAGAGCTTGTCCTCGATGCAGATGCCGGCGATCCCGCGCTCGCCCAATTTCCGCACCGCGCGGCGCATGTTGTTGAAATTGCCCCAGCCGGTATCGCCGTCGACCAGGATCGGGATCGAGCTGGCGTCGGCCATGAACTCCAGGACTTCCAGGACTTGCGTCCAGGACGCTTCGTTGCTGTCGCGCACGCCAAGCGCCGCCGACATGGAAAGGCCCGAGGCCCAGATGCCCTTGAAGCCGGCTTCCTCGACGATCTTGGCCGACATCCCGTCGTGGGCTTCCATCAGGAATTCCAACTCGGGCGAGGCGATCAACTCCCGAAGCTGGCGGAATTTGGAGGGGCGGGCTTGGGCCAGGGCGGCCTGGGCGGGGTTCGGTTGGGATTTCATGCGGCGTTTTTAGTCAATTTTCCGTCGTTATTCAAAGGAAATGGCCGGTTGAAGGAACTTTCGCGCCCGCCTATCATCCGCGCCGGTTTTTAGAACTCGGACCCCGGAGCCCCCATGTTGCGCACGCCCGTTTTGACCCAGGACCAGATCGACGTTTTTTACAACACCGGCTCTTTGGTCGTTCGCGGCGCCTTCTCGCCCGAAGAGGCGAAGCTCATCCAGGAGTGGACCGGCGAACTCGCGGCGCTGCCCGAGGCGCCGGGCCGGCAATGGGTCTTTCACGAGAAGAGTCTGAAAGACCCCGCGCAAAAACTCATCAGCCGGATCGAGTACATCCATCCCTTCCACGCCGGCTTCAAGGAGCTCGCCGAGGCGCTGCGCGCCCCGGTCGGACAGTTGCTCGGCGAAGAAGCGGTGCTGTTCAAGGAAAAGGTCAACTTCAAGATGCCGGGCGGCGACGGTTTCAAGCCGCACCAGGATTCCCAGGCCGGCTGGGACAAGTACACCGACTTCTTCATCAGCGTGCTCGTCTGCATCGACGAAGCGACCGTCGCGAACGGCTGCCTCGAGGTCGTCTCCGGGCACCACAAGCGCGGGCTGTTCCGCTCCTGGGAGCCGATGACCGCCGACGACATGAAGGGGATGAGCTTCGTCTCCGTCCCGACCCAGCCCGGCGATCTGATCTTCTTCGACTGCTACGCGCCGCACCAGTCGCAGCCGAACCTGAGCGACAAGATCCGCCGCCTTTACTACGCCACCTACAACAAGCTTTCCGCCGGCGACCACCAGGCGCAGTACTACGCCGACAAGCACAAGAACTACCCGCCCGACATCGAGCGCGACCCGGCCAAGACCTACGTTTTCCGGGTTTGAGCGATTCTTGACCCTCTCCCCTTTGCGGGAGAGGGTGGCCGCGCAAGCGGCCGGGTGAGGGGGCGTTGGCGCGCCTGCCTCTCCCGCAAGGGGAGAGGGGCTTTCGCGGATCCCGTCATGGCGAGAAGTTGATGATACGAATCAAAAAAAACCCCCGCGCCGTAGGCGCGGGGGTTTTCGTTAGAGCATGATCCACTGCTCATCTATGGCTTCCCGTAATGCTGCACGACGCCGCGCCAAAGCGCGTTGCGTTTTCGCCCCGCTTCGGGATTTTCCAGGTACGCGGCGAAATGCACCATCACCAGCTTGTTGCCCGGATCGATGAAAACGGCTTGCCCGTTAATGCCCAACATCGCGAACCGTCTCGCTTGGCCGCCGAGCAACCAGAATAAATGACCATACCCCCAGCTTCCCGGGCGTGGACGGAACGGTTTGTCCGCTTTGTGCCAGTCGGTGCCATCGATCAAGAATTCGCGCGGGATAATTTGCTTGCCTGTGTCCGCCAGTCGGTGCCATCGATCAAGAATTCGCGCGGGATAATTTGCTTGCCTGTGTCC
>MIAC01000214.1:4161-17153 GCA_001830475.1 Rhodospirillales bacterium RIFCSPLOWO2_12_FULL_67_15 | reverse complement strand
CGCCGATCTCGGCATGCAGCGGCTTCGTTTCCTCGAAGCGGCGTTTCTGTTCGGCGCTCGCTTCTTTCTGGTACTTGGCCTGCCAGTCCTTGTAGGGCATGCCGTAGACGCGCGCGCGCGCCTCCGGGTCGGTCATCGCCACGCCCCGCTCCTGGGCCGCGGCGAGGTACCACTTGGACAAACAGTTGCGGCAGAACCCGGCCAAATTCATGAGATCGATGTTCTGGACGTCGGTGCGCTTCTGCAGATGCTTGACCAGGCCGCGGAAGGCGGCGGCTTCCAGCTCGGTGCGGGTTTTGTCGTCCATGGAGATGCTCCTTTGCCGTCGGTTGTCCCGACTTTGACTTCCACCTTTGCCGCTGGCGGGGAAATTTCAAGCTCGTTCCGGGCAAAGCCCCCGGCCATTCTGCGGCCTTCGCCTATGTTCTTGTTATGTTCTTATTTTTCTGGAATCATGGCTCCCAACGGAGTCCCCATGATCCTTCGGCTCAAGCTCCCGCTCTCGTTTCTGCCCCTGCCCTGGCTCGCGGGTTCCGTGCCGGCGGGCTTTCCCTCGCCCGCCGCCGACGACGCGGAAAGCCGGCTCGATCTCAACGCCCACCTGATCCGCCGCCCGGCCGCCACCTTCATCGTCCGCGTCGCGGGCGATTCCATGACCGGCGCCGGGGTTCACGACGGCGACCTCGCCATCGTCGATCGCTCGATCGAGCCCCGGCCCGGCCACGTGGTCGTCGCCGTGCTCGACGGCGAGCTTGCGCTCAAACGCTTGGCGCGCCGCGGCGGGCGGACGTTCCTCGAGTCCGCCAATCCCGCCTATCCCCCGATCGAGGTCGGCGCCGACGCAGAGTTGCGGATCTGGGGCGTGGTCACCGCGACCATCCACCGTCTCGAGCCGGAGTGAGCGATGCCGATCGCGCTCGTGGACGGCAATAATTTCTACGTCAGCTGCGAGCGGGTGTTCGACCCGAGCCTCGAAGGCCGGCCGGTGATCGTGCTTTCCAACAACGACGGTATCGCCGTCGCCCGCTCGGAGGAAGCCAAGGCGCTCGGCATCCGCATGGGCGAGCCCTTCTTCCGCATTCGCGACCTGGTTCGCCGCGAAGGCGTCCGGGTGTTCTCGTCCAACTATCCCCTCTACGCCGACATGAGCCGGCGCATGAACGAGACGCTCGCCCGCTTCAGCCCCGAGGTCGAGGTCTATTCCATCGACGAGAGCTTCGTCGGTCTCGGCGGATTCCGGCGCCGCGAACTCGTGGCCTACGCCCGCGATCTGCGCGCGACGATGAAGACATGGACCGGCATCCCGGTCGCCGTCGGCATCGGACCGACCAAGACGCTCGCCAAGCTCGCCAACCGCTGCGCCAAGAAGATGCCCGGCTTCGACGGCGTCTGCGACTTGACCGATCCGGCGCCGCGGGCGCGGATCCTGCCGACGGTGCCGGTCGCGGCGGTGTGGGGGATCGGCCCGGCCGCGACCCTCCGGCTTGCCCAGCTCGGCGTGCGGACGGCGGCCGATCTTCGGGCGATGCCGCCCGAACTTGCCCGCCGCATCTTGACGGTCGCCGGCGCGCGGATTGTCCGGGAACTGAATGGCGATTCTTGCCTCGATCTCGATCTCCTGCCCGCGCCGCGCAAAGGCACGGCCGTGACGCGCTCCTTCGGCCGGCCGGTGGTCGCCTGGACGGATATGGAGGAAGCGGTTTCCGCTTTCGCCGCCCGCGCCGGGGAAAAGCTCCGTGCCCAAGGGCTGGCAGCGGCGCATCTCGCGGTTTTCATGCACACTCACCGGTTCAACCGCGATCCCGCCTACGCCAACGTCCGGGCGGCGAATCTTGTTCCCGCCACCGACGATACCTTCGCTCTCGTCGGCGCGGCGGTGCGGGCGGCACGGGCGATCTGGCGGGACGGATTCCGCTATACCAAGGCCGGGGTGGTTCTCGCCGACCTCGTTCCCCGCGCGCGCGTCGCGCCCGATCTGTTCGCGCGCGGCGCGGACGGGCGCGCCGCGCGCCTGATGGCGGCGATGGACGCCTTGAACGCGCGGATGGGGCGGAACACCGTGTTCCCGGCGAGCGCGGGTCTCGCGCGGCCGTGGAAAATCAGGGCCGAGCGGCGCTCGGCCCGCTACACCACATCGTTCGCGGAGCTCCCGTGCGTCGCGGCGCGGTGAAAGTCCATCTTCACCCGGCGCGGCGGATCGCGCGCCAGCCGATGTCGCGCCGGCAGAAGCCGCCCGGCCAGCGGATGCGGTCCACCGCCTCGTAGGCGTTCCGCTGCGCCTCGGCGACCGTCGCGCCCAACGCGGTGACGCCGAGCACCCGCCCGCCCGTGGCGAGAAGACGCCCGTTTTCGCGCCGGGTGCCGGCATGGAAAACGTAGACGCCTTCGATTTCCTCCGCCTCGGCGAGGCCGAGAATCTCGGTTCCCTTCTCGTAGGAACCGGGATAGCCCTTCGCCGCCATCACCACCGTGAGCGCGGCTTCCGCCCGCCAGTCCACCACGATCCGGTCGAGCCGGCCGGTCGCGCAGGCGTAAAGCGCCTCGAGCGCGTCGGATTTCAGCCGCGCCATCAGCACCTGGCATTCGGGGTCGCCGAAGCGGGCGTTGTATTCGAGCACCTTGGGGCCGTCCGGGGTCATCATCAGGCCGGCGAACAACACGCCGCGATAGGGTTTGCCTTCGACGACGAGTCCCTTCGCCATCGGCAGGATGCAGCGCGCCATGATCTCGCGCTCCAATGCGGGCGACACCAGCGGGGTCGGCGAATAAGCCCCCATGCCGCCGGTGTTGGGACCCTTGTCGCCGTCGTCGCGCGCCTTGTGATCCTGGCAAGCGCCGAAGGGGATCGCGCGGGCCCCATCGACCAGGGCGAAGAAGCTCACTTCCTCGCCCTCCAGGTACTGCTCGATCACCACCTCGTCGCCGGAAGTGCCGAACGTCTGCTCGGTCATCACGTGGTCGATGGCGGCGTAGGCCTCGTTGACATTGTGGCAGACCGTGACGCCTTTGCCCGCGGCGAGGCCATTGGCTTTGACGACGATGGGCGCGCCGCGGGCGCGGATGTATTCCTTGGCCGCGTCAGGTTCATCGAAGCGGGCGTAATTGGCGGTGGCGATTCCGTATTTGGCGCACAAGTCCTTCATCAGGGTTTTCGAACCCTCGATCTCGGCGGCGGCCTGGGAGGGACCGAAGACGGCGATGCCCGCCGCCGCGAGCCGGTCGCCGAGCCCGGCGACGAGCGGCGCCTCGGGCCCGACCACGACGAAGTCCACCGCGTGGTCGCGGGCGAACGCGACCACACCGTCCAGATCCTCGGGCGCCACTTCGACGCACTCGGCGACGGCGGCGATGCCGGGATTGCCGGGCGCGCAGTAGAGCTTGGTGCAGCGGGAGGACTTGGCGATCGCCCAGCAAAGCGCGTGCTCGCGTCCGCCCGAGCCCACGACCAGAACTTTCATCGCGCCCCCTCCGGCTTCTTCCCGGTTTCGCCGCCGGGTTGGCCGGAATCTCGTGAAATTGACCGCCGCATCCGCCGTCCCTCATACTGGCCCGATCCCGGGCTTCGCCACCATGACACAAAACTTAACCTCCCCAGCGACCGCCGACAACCTTCCGATTCTTTCGGTCAGCGAGGTCGCGGGCGCGCTCAAGGCGACGATCGAAGGGGCTTTTCCCCTGGTCCGGGTGCGGGGCGAGATTTCGGGCTTCAAGCGCGCCGCCAGCGGCCACATCTATTTCGCGCTCAAGGATAGCGAAGCGGTGCTGAACGCGGTTGCGTGGCGGGGGAGCGCGGCCCGGCTCGGCGTTTCGCCCGAGGACGGGATGGACGTGGTCGCGACCGGCCGGCTCACCACCTATCCCGGGCGATCGCAGTACCAGCTCGTCGTCGAACGGCTCGAACTCGCGGGCCAGGGCGCGCTCTTGAAACTCCTGGAGGAGCGCAAGCGGAAGCTCTTGGCCGAAGGCCTGTTCGCCGCCGAGCGCAAGAGGAAGATTCCCTATCTGCCCGACGTGATCGGCGTCGTCACCTCGCCGACCGGGGCCGTGATCCGCGATATCCTGCATCGGCTGGACGAGCGCTTTCCCCGCCGGGTGCTGCTCTGGCCGGTGCGGGTCCAGGGCGAAGGCGCGGCCGAGGAGGTCGCCGCCGCGATCCAGGGGTTCAACCGCTTGCCCGCGGGCGGGCCGGTGCCGCGCCCCGACGTGCTCATCGTCGCCCGCGGCGGCGGCAGCATCGAGGACCTGTGGGCGTTCAACGAGGAAATCGTCGTGCGCGCGGCGGCGGCGAGCAGGATCCCGCTTATCTCCGCCGTCGGCCACGAGACCGACACGACGCTGATCGACTTCGCCGCCGACGTGCGCGCGCCGACGCCGACGGCGGCGGCCGAGATGGCGGTGCCGGTGCGCGCCGAGCTGCTCGCGCGCGTGCGCGATATCGGAAACCGGCTCGCCCAGGCGATCGAGCGTCTCGCGGCGGAACGAGGAACGCGGCTCGCCGATCTGGCCCGCGCGCTTTTGCGCCTGCCTGCGCTGGTCGAAGAGCGCGCCCAGCGCCTCGACGAATGGACCGAGCGGCTGGCGCACGGTTTGCGCGTCGGGTTCGAGCGGCAGACGGCCAAGCTCAAGGAACTGGCCTTGCGGCTCCCGAGCCCGGCCGAGCGCATCGTCCGCGCCGAGGGATTGCTTACAGCCGAAACGCGCGCGTTGAGGTCCGCATTGCAAGCCGCGCTCAAGGCCGCCGCCGCCCGGCTCGCGCAAGCCGGCGCGCTGTTGGATAGCGTCTCCTACCGGAGCGTGTTGGCGCGCGGCTACGCGGTCGTGCGTCGCGTCGACGGCTCCGCCCTGTCGGCGGCCGCCGCGATCTTCAAGGGCGACCGGCTGACGCTCGAATTCCACGACGGCCGCGCCGGCGCGGTCGCGGAGACGGGCGGCGCGCCGGCGCCGGATAAATCCTCCCCGCGCCGGCCCTCGTCGCGCGGAAACGGACGCCAGGGAGAGCTGCTGTGAGCCTTCGCCGCGCGTGCGGCCTGGTTCTCGGACTCGCGTGCGCCGCGCCGGACGCCGCCTCGGCGCTCGAGCTCGAAGGCCCCGTCACCCAGGGCGGGCTGATCGTCGGCCGCGCCGAGCCCGGCGCGCGCGTCGCACTCGACGGCCGGGCGGTCCGCATCGCGCCGGACGGCCGGTTCCTGATCGGCTTCGGCCGCGACCACGGGCCGCGCGCGCGGGTTACCGTGACCGCGCCCGACGGTCGCGCCACCCACCACACCCTTGCCGTCGCCAAGCGCCGCTACGACATCCAGCGCATCGAGGGCCTGCCGCCCAAGCTGGTGACGCCGGACCCCGAAACGCTCCGGCGCATCGAGGACGAGCGCGCGCAAATCCGCGCCGCGCGCGCGATCGAGTCGCCGGAGCTTCTACTCGGGCTCCGCTTCGCCTGGCCGGCAACGGGGCCGATCTCGGGCGTCTTCGGCAGCCAGCGCGTTCTCAACGGCGAGCCGCGTAGCCCCCATCTCGGGCTCGACATCGCCGCGCCGGAAGGAGCGCCGGTCCGCGCCGACGCCGCGGGCCGAGTCGCGCTCGCGCACGAGGACATGGTGCTGACCGGCAAGACGCTGCTGCTCGATCACGGCCACGGGCTGACCACGTCCTATATCCATCTCTCCGAAATCCTGGTACGCGCGGGCGAAACCGTGGCGCAAGGGGGAGCGATCGGCCGGGTCGGCAAGACCGGGCGGACGACGGCGGCGCATCTCCATTGGGGCGTGCATCTTTTTGACGTCGCGCTCGATCCCACGCTGCTCGTTTCCGGCTCGGCGGATGCCGCCCGGGCGGAGACGAAGAACTAATCGCTCCAACGATTATGCAGCCAGAGCCATTGGTCGGGGCGTTCGCGCACCCACCCTTCGACGATCGCGTTGATGCGCGCGATGTTGGCGGCAACGTCGGCGACGCGCTCGCCGGTCTTGACCAGCTCCAGCGGCGGGCCGACGACGAGGCGGAAACGCGCGCCGCCAACGCGCTCGACCCGCGCCGGCACCACCGGACAGTCGAAGCGGAGCGCCAAATCGACCAGCGCGGTCGACGTCATGGCGTCCCGCCCGAAGAACGGCGCCGGCACGCCGTCGTTCATCTTCTGATCCACCATCATGCCGAGATGATTGCCCGCTTTCAGCGATCGCAAAAGCTGGCGCACGCCGCCGGGGCCCTTGGGGATCTGCGCGCCCTCGACCGCGGCGCGGCCAAAGCGGTAGAGCCATTCGACCAGGCGGTTGTTGGCGGCGCGGTAAACCCGATCGACCGGAAGACCTCTTTGCGTAGCACCGAGCGAGAGGATTTCCCAGTTGCCGAAGTGGGCGGAGAAGAAGAATCCCGGCCGACCGTCGTCGCGCAACGCGTCCACCCATTCCGCCCCGATCACCGTGACCGGGCCCGCCGGGTCGTAGACGTTGATCTCGCCGAGATGAGGGAACTCCGCCGCGACGCGGCCGAGATTGTCCCACATCGCCCGGACGATGGCGGCGATCTCCGGCTCCGTCTTTTCCGGCAATGCGCGTCTCAGGTTGCGCCGCGCCCGCTCGGAAAGGGGAAGCCACGGCCCGACCGTGCGCCCGAGCCAGCCGCCGACGGCGGACGCCGCCTCGAACGGCAGGAGCTTGAACAGCAGATAGAGGGCGAACGCGAACGCCGCTTCGATCGGATGCACGACGAAGCGGCGGAAGGCGGAGGCGAGACGGGGGGCGCGGATCATCGGGAGTGCAAGAACCGGTGGAGAAGAACTTCGAGCGCCGCTTCGTCCTCCCAGACCAGGGTCATTGTCAAGACCTCGACCTGGGCCCGCGCCGAAGGAGGAATTCGCACCGCGTCCTTGGCCGTCGTCAGCGGCACCGCGCCCAATTCCGCGGCACGGCGGAAGATGCCGGCGAGATCGGATTCCGAATAGACGTGATGATCGGGAAAAGCGAGGGTGTCGCGCAACTCAACCCCCGACGCGCGCGCGGTGGCGAAGAACTTCTCCGGCCGGCCGATGCCGGCGAAGGCGAGAACGGGGCGCCCCTTGAGCCGCGCCGCCTCGGGCCCGGGCGCGATGCGCGCACGCAGCACCGCGAGTTCCGGGCGAAGCGCCTGGATGCGGAGCGCGGCGTTCTTCTCGTCGGGGCCGAACATCACGACCGCGTCCGCGCGCGCGAGCCCTTGGGCGAGCGGCTCGCGCAGCGGCCCCGCCGGAACGACGCGGCCGTTGCCGAAGCCGACCGCGCCGTCCATCGCCAGAATCGAAAAATCCTTGGCGAGCGACGGGTTCTGGAAGCCGTCGTCCATGATCAGGACCCGGGCGCCGTCGGCGCACGCGGCCTTGGCCGTCTTCGCGCGGTCGCGCCCAACCCAGGTCGCGGCGAGGCGGGCGAGCAAGAGCGCTTCGTCGCCCACCTCGGGAACCCCGTGCCGCGCCAAATCCACTTTGACCGGTTCGGCGAGCGTTCCGCCGTACCCGCGGGTGAGGATGTGGGCCGCGTGTCCGCGGCGCAGGGTACGCCGGACAAGATCGAGGACGAGCGGGGTCTTGCCGGCGCCGCCCGCGACCAGGTTGCCGACGCAAAGCACCTTGGCGGCGGCACGGAAGGGGCGAACGAGCGCGCGGCGGACGCGACCCGCCGCCGCCCACGCGAGGGCGAGCGGGGCGAGCGCGCGGGCAGGCCACGCGTCCTCGGTCCCGGTCCAGAACTCAGGCGCGCGCATGGGGTTTTCCGTCGAGGAGCGGCGCGAGGGCGGCGAGTACGGAGTCCAGCGCTCCGGATTCCGCATTCGCCAAGTTCTCGCCCGCGACCGCCATGCGCGTCCGCGCTTGCGCGTCCCCGAAGAGCCGGTCGAGCGTCATCGCCAGATCGGCCGTGTTCGCGACCTCGATGGCGGCGCCCGCGTCCGCGAGACGCCCCGCGATCTCGACGAAATTCGTCATGTGCGGACCGAACAGGATGGGGCAGCCGAGCCGTGCCGCTTCGAGCGGATTCTGCCCGCCCTCAGGCACCAGCGACTTGCCGATGAACGCCACCCGGGCGAGACGGTAGAACAGGCCGAGCTCGCCCAGCGTATCGGCGAGATAAACCTCGTCGGCGGCGCCGGGCGTTTCGCCGGCGCGCCGGCGCGCGAGACGGAAACCAAGCTCCTTGAGCCGCGCCGCGACGTCTTCGCCCCGTTCGGGATGGCGCGGCGCGATCACGGTGAGAAGCCTGGGATGGCGGACGGCGAGGGCGCGATGGACCTTGGCGGTCATCTCCTCCTCGCCCGGGTGGGTGCTGGCGGCGAACCAGACCGGGCGATCCCCGAACGACGTGCGAAGCCGCGCCAGCTCCCTCTCGTCCGCCGGCAAAGGCGCCGCCGCGAACTTGAGGTTGCCGACGCATGAAGGCATCTGCGCGCCGAGCCGGCGGAGCCTCAGCACATCTTCCGCGCTCTGGCCGAGGCAGACGGAAAATCCCTCGAGAAGCCCGCGGATCAGGCCGGGCGCCCGCCGCCAGGCAGCATACGAACGATCCGAGACGCGCCCCTGGACGAGCGCCGCCGGAATCTTCCGCGCATGGGTTGCGGAGAGAAGATTGGGCCAGAACTCCGATTCCACCCACAACGCGGCGTCGGGCCGCCAATGATCGAGAAAGGCTTGCACGGGGCCGGGCAAATCCACCGGCGCGAACTGATGGAAGGCGCCTGGCACGAGCCGCTCGCCCATCAGCCGCGCCGAGGTGACGGTGCCGGTGGTAACGAGGACTTGCGTCGGCCGCGCCGCCGTCTCCAAAATCCGCGCAACGAGCGGCAGGATGGACAACGATTCCCCGACGCTCGCGCTGTGCACCCAGACGAGCCGGCCCTCGGGCCGGGCGCGCCCCGGTCGGCCCAGGCGCTCGGCAAAGCGCGCCCGGTCCTCCTTGCCGCGGGCCAGGCGGCCGGCGAGGTAGAGACGCGCAAACGGCCCAAGGAGATGGGTCGCGGCGCGATAAAGAGCGAGCATCACGGGTGCGCCTCCGCTGCGGCCGACGCCGGCACCGGTGCGGGTTCGACCGGCTCCTGGCCGCAGAGACGGTCGGCCTCCGCCGTGACCGCGTTGAGCGAATCTTCGAGGGCGCGCCGCGCCGCTTCGATCGCCGCGTCGTCCACGTTGCGGGCGACCTCGATCGGCTCGCCCCAGACGAACGCGCCTCCGGCAAAGGGCCGTGCGACGACGAACCGGTCCCAGCTTCCTAGCACCCCGCGCCCACGCGCGCCGAAGGCCGCCGGTACCAGCGGCGCGCCGGAAAGCCTGGCGACGTGAATCGCGCCGTCGCTCGCCCGCATGCGCGGGCCACGTGGCCCGTCGGGCGTGATCCCGACGCACTCGCCCGATTGCAGCGCCCGCACCATCAGGCGCAGCGCCGACGCTCCGCCGCGGCTCGAAGAACCGGCCGCGGTCTTGATGCCGAAATGGGCGACCGTGTGCGCGATCAGCTGCCCGTCGGGGTGGTGCGAAATCAGCATGTGGATCGTCCGGGTCGGGTCCCACGCATACGGCATCATCAGGAGCCGCCCGTGCCAGAAACAGAGAATGAACGGCCGGCCCTGGTCCCAGAACCGGCGGGGAATTTCGCCCCGCACCGCCGTCCAGGGCCCGGAGAAATGCACGAGGCGGATATACTGCGCGCCGAGCCAGCAGAGCGCCCGGCGCACGCCGTCGCGGCGAAAGAATGTCTTGAGCAACGCCACCGGGCGCGGGCTCCGCCGGCTTCACGCTTCCGCGGCGCGGGCCGCGGGCAAGGCGGCGTCGGCGGTCGCGAACTGGATCGCATGGATGCGGGCGTAGGCGCCGCCGCGCGCCAGAAGCTCGGCGTGGGTGCCCCGTTCGACGATCTGGCCCGCTTCGACGACGCAGATCAGATCCGCGCCCATCACGGTCGAAAGCCGGTGCGCGATCACCAGCGTCGTCCGCCCTTTGGTCAGTTGCGCGAGCGCCGCCTGGACTTGCCGTTCGGCTTCGGAATCGAGCGCGCTGGTCGCCTCGTCGAGGAGCAGGATCGGGGCATTCTTGAGCATGGCGCGCGCGATCGCGAGGCGCTGGCGCTGCCCGCCGGAGAGCTTGACGCCGCGTTCGCCGACGATGGTGTCGTAGCCCAGGGGCAGCGCGGCGATGAACTCGTCGGCCCCGGCGGCGCGGGCAGCCGCGACGATGTCGCCCTCGCTGGCGCCGGCGCGGCCGTAAGCGATGTTGGCGCGCACGGTGTCGTCGAACAGCGTGATCTCCTGGCTCACCAGAGCGATCGCGCGATTGAGCGAAGCGAAGGTGGCCTCGCGCACATCCACGCCGTCGATCCTGATTACGCCCGCATCCGGATCGTAGAAACGCGGGACCAGGTTGAGAATGGTGGATTTGCCCGCGCCCGAGGGCCCGACCAAGGCGACGGTGCGTCCGGCGGGGACCTCGAAGGACACATCGTGGAGCGCGGTACGGCCGGGAACATAGGAAAAGCGGACGCCCTCGAACCGGATGGCGCCGCGCTTCACCTCGATCGCGCGCGCATTCGCGGCTTCGCGCACGCGGGGCTCGGTGTCCATCACCGCAAACAGACGCTGCGCGCCGGCGAGCCCTTCCTGCAGGTTGGTGTTCAAGTTGGCGAGATGCTTCATCGGCTCGTAAGCGAGCAGGAGCGCGGTGATGAAAGAGAAGAACGAGCCGGCGTCGGTCGCGCCCGCGATCACCCGCGAACCGCCATAGACGATGACCAAGGCGACGGCGATTCCGCCGAGGGTTTCCATGATCGGGCTGGCGCGGGCGCGGGTGCGCGCCGCTTTCATGGTGTGGGTGAAGATGCGCTCGATGATCGCGCCGACGCGGCGCTTCTCGTATTCCTCCATGACATAGGATTTGACGATCCGGATGCCCTGGAACGTCTGCTCCAGGATCGTCATCAATTGGCCCATTTCCTCCTGGGTGTGAGCGGTGACGCGCCGCATCCGCCGCCCAAGCCGCACGATCGGCAACACCGCGATCGGAAAGACGACGAATGACGCCAGCGCCAGCCGCCAGTCCTGAATGAACATCACCGCCACCAGGCCGGCTAGCGACAGCGTGTCTTTGCCGAATCCCGTCAGCACATTGGAGACGGCCGCGCGCATCAGCCCAACGTCCACGGTGAAGCGCGAGATCAGCCGCCCGGTGGCGTTGTCGTGGAAGAACTGCAAATCCATGCGCGCGAGGCGCGCGAACAGGCGATTCTGGTTGTCGGAGACGATCCTGAGCCCGACGAAGCTCATCAGGCTGGCCTGGGCGTAGTTGGCGAGGCCCTTGACGAGGAACGTCGCCAGGACCGCACCGCCGATCAGCCAAAGCATGGCCGGGTCGCGGCCGATGAAGACGTCGTTGACGACCGGTTTCATCAGCCAGGCGCTGAGCGCGGTCGCGCCCGCCATCACGACCATGAAGACGACGGCGAGCGCGAGCCAGCCCAGGTAGGGCTTGACGCTCTCGCGCAAGAGACGGCGCATGAGCAGGGCGGTGGACGCGTGCCCTTCGGGCGCGGCGATGCCGGTCAAGAGCCTGATTCTCCTCGCGGATCGGCGGGTTGTCGGAGGCGGACCATAGCACGCAAAGCGGCTTTCGGCCAACTGCCCCAATGGTGCCAATGCTCTGGAATCGCGCCAGATTCTTAAAAACTTCAGCGCCCGGCGACCGTCAGGCTTTCGATCATCACCGTCGGCGGATTGGCTCACGAACGTGCAAAGGCCAGCAACGGACCGATGTTGTGCCCATCGGCGGCCTGCAGGGCCGCAACATAACGCGCGCGCAGTTCGCCGACATCGGCGAGGCTGCCACCGCCCCAACTGAAGGGCTCCCCGCCAAGACGTTCGATCAGTAGATCGGCCATCATCCGCGCATGCCGGCCATTGCCGTTTGGAAACGGATGGATGGCGACAAGCCGGTGATGCAGGCGGACCGCCATCTCATCGGGCGGATAGGTGGCGTGCTCCGCCCAGTAGCGCACGTCATCGAACAGTGTCGCCATCTCCATGGGAATCCGGTACGCCGCAATGCCGATGTTGCGCTCGGTCTGCCGGTACGTGCCAGCCCATTTCCAGACGTCCCCGAACATCCGCTTGTGAAGCGTTCTCGCGAATTCGTCGTTCAGCAGGTCGACTGCCTTAAGACCGCGGGGACGGCGCGCCCAGGCCGCGCCGTTGACGATGTTTTCCTGTTCGGCCTCGTTGAGGTCGTGGCGGTGGGTAATCCAGGTTTGCAGCAGGCCGTCGCGCTCCCCCGGCTCAAGGGGTGTCGCGTCATCGGGCTCCTGGAACAGATCCGTCACTTCTCGTTCCAGAGATCGCGCTCTTTCAGCACATCGCGGATATAGGCGTCGATCCGCGCCTCCATATCGGCATCCCCGGTTCCCTGCGCTTCCAGCTTCATCGTATGTGCGACGCGGCCCAGATCGCGCACCGCGATTTTGTACGCGCGCTCGCGTACCGCTTCTTCGAGCGACTTGTTCGGCACTAGCGCGTAGACGAGCGTGCATTCGAGCGCTTCCGCCGCGCGGCGCAGCGTCTTGAGTTGGATCGAGCCGCTGGCTTCGGACTTCTCAAGTGTCTCCACACTTTGGGGACGAATCCCGAGCCGCCGGGCAAATTGGACGCCCCTCATGCCGAGGGCGTCGCGGATCGCTCGGAGCCAGCCTTTCGGGGGCGTCTTGAAGCGATCTTCCGGTTTCAGTGCTTTAAGGCGCTCGTCGAGCCGCTGGCGGGCCCTTTGCCGTGTGTCATTTTTCATAGTGTGGCCTGATTTTGCAAAGGTTAATATCAGCCTACAGCCTTATATAATACGCTATATATCAATTTGTAACCTGATTCTCAGTGTAGAAAATCAGGTCACCACCTTATTTTACATGGTCGCCCCTCGATTCAACAGGAAAACCCAAGCCAACCGGGACCACATCCACGACTATCATCATCACGACGATCAACAGCCCCCTCGGCCCCTG
>MIAC01000214.1:3961-4146 GCA_001830475.1 Rhodospirillales bacterium RIFCSPLOWO2_12_FULL_67_15 | reverse complement strand
TCGCCGCTGATCATCATCATCACCACCATTATCGTCGCTGAGACGCCTGGCGCCTATCCCGAGCCGCGTTTCGCTTCGTTGTCATTCGGCGTTCAATTTTTGGGGCCGGTTGACAACGTGACGGCGACTAGCTGACGACCTGTTCTGTCTGGCCCACGACGCTGGCTGGACATTGCACAATTGCT
>MIAC01000214.1:2630-3860 GCA_001830475.1 Rhodospirillales bacterium RIFCSPLOWO2_12_FULL_67_15 | reverse complement strand
CGACGGTCAGGCTTTCGATCATCACCGTCGGCGAATCGGTGCCGTAGCGGAAAACCAAGTCGTCCGCCGCGGTGAGGTTGAGAAACATCTCTTTCAGATTGCCGGCGATCGTCACCTCGCTTACCGGATGGGCGAGCGCGCCGTTCTCGATCCGGAAGCCGGCGGCGCCGCGGCTGTAATCGCCGGTGACGCCGTTGACGCCCATCCCGATCAACTCGGTCACGAGAAAGCCTTCCTTGATTCCGGCGAGGAGCGCCGCAGGCGAAACCTTGCCGGGATCGAGATAGAGATTCGAAGTCGCGGGCGAAGGCGGCGCGGAAACCCCGCGCGCGGCGTGCCCGGTGCTTCGCAATTTTAATTGCCTCGCCGACCGGAGATCCAGCACCCAGGACTTGAGCACGCCCCGGTCCACCAGCTTGAGCGCGCGGGGGGCCAATCCCTCGCCATCGAAGGGGTGCGAGTTCAGGCCCCTCCGGCGCAGCGGATCGTCGACGATGGTGACGGATTCGGGAAAGATGCGCGCGCCCATCTGGTCCTTGAGAAACGTCGTCCCGCGCGCGACCGACTGGCCGTTGACCGCGGAAGCCAGGTGACGGAGCAGGCTTCCCGCGACGCGGGGCTCGAACACCACCGGCATTTTCGCGGTCCGCATCTTGCGCGCATTCAATCTCCGCACCGCGCGCTCGCCGGCCGAACGCCCGATCGCTTCCGGCGAAGCGAGATCGGCGGCATGAATGGCGGAAGCATAGTCGTAGTCGCGCTCCATCGCGGCGCCGGTTCCGGCCAGCACCGAGGCGGCGACGCCGTGATGGGTTTCGCCGCGCAGTCCGGCGAAGCCGTTGGAGGCGGCGAGCGCGACGGTCGCGCGCGAAAAGCTGGCTTGCGCCCCTTCCGAGTTGGTGACGCCTTGGACCGCGCGGGCGGAGTCCTCGGCCGCACGGGCGCGGGCTTTAAGTGATTCGACTTTCGGATCGTCGGTGTCGGCAAGGTCGAGGTCGGGAAGATCGTGGGCGAGTTCGTCCGCTTCGGCGAGGCCGCAGAAGGGATCCTCGGGCGCGGCGCGGGCCATGGCGACGGCGCGTTCGACCAGTTCCCGGAGCGCGTCCGGGGAGAGATCCGAAGAGGACGCGATCGCCTGGCGATGGCCGAAAAAGACGCGCAAGCCGACGTCGGCGCCTTCCGCCCGCTCGAGGTTTTCGAGCGCGCCGAGCCGCCAGCCGAGCGAGAGCG
>MIAC01000214.1:0-2618 GCA_001830475.1 Rhodospirillales bacterium RIFCSPLOWO2_12_FULL_67_15 | reverse complement strand
CGGGGGCTTTCGCGGAGCGGGTTCGTCGCGGGGCTCGCCCGTAGGCACCGCTACGCGCTTCGCCCCCCTTCTGCCCGCGCCGCGAAATCCCTCCCGCACAGTCCGGTCCCGGTTATTGGGATAGGCTCTTAGTCCCGGTCTTGCAGGCGCCGCTTCGGTGCGATAGAGCCTTGGCCCATGTTTGGCCCGTCCGACGGTTCCGCAGCCCTTGGTCCTTATGCCGGCGATATCTCGCCCAAGGAGGCGTGGGAGTTGCTCGCGCGCGATTCCAAAGCCCAGCTCGTGGACGTGCGCACGGATGCGGAGTGGGCCTACGTCGGCCTGCCCGATCTCAAGGGGCTCGGCAAGGAGCCGTTGCTCGTGCCGTGGAAGCTGTTCCCGAGTCAGCAGGTGAACGGGGATTTTCCCGCCCAGGTGAGCGCGAAGTTCCCCGAGCGCGACACGCCGCTCCTGTTCATCTGCCGCTCGGGCGTGCGCTCCAAGGATGCGGCGATCGCCATGACCAAGCTCGGGTATGCGCGCTGCTACAACGTCGCGCAAGGCTTCGAGGGCGACCGCGACGACAAGGCGCACCGCAACACCAAGGGCGGCTGGCGCGTCGAAGGGCTGCCCTGGGCGCAGTCCTAGCTTTTCTTGGTCTTGCCCGCGGCGGCCGAGAGCGCGCGGGCGAGGTCGGCCTTGAGATCGTCCACGTCCTCGAGCCCGACCGATAGCCGCACCAGCCCGTCGCCGATGCCCATGCGCGCGCGCTCGGCCGCGCCGAGCCGCTGGTGCGTGGTGGTGGCGGGATGGGTGACCAGGCTTTTCGAATCGCCCAGGTTGTTGGAGATGTCCACCAATTCGAGCGCGTCGAGGAAGCGGAAGGCGGCGCGCTTGGCCCCTTCGAGATCGAAGCTCACCAGCGTTCCGCCCGCCGTCATCTGCTTCATGGCGAGCCGGTGCTGGGGGTGCGAGGGCAAGCCGGGGTAGAGCACGCGCGCAACGCCCCGGCGCCCTTCCAGGAACCGGGCTAGCTTGAGCGCGGCGTCGCATTGCGCCTTGAGGCGGAGATCGAGGGTCTCGAGTCCCTTCAGCAGCACCCAGGCGTTGAACGGGCTCAGCGCCGGGCCGGAGTGGCGGTAGAAGGGCGTGAGGTCGGTCGCGAAATAGTCGCGGTCGTTGGTCAGGATCGCGCCGCCGAGGGTGCGGCCCTGGCCGTCGATGTGCTTGGTCGCGGAATAGACGACGATGTCGGCGCCGAGTTGCAGCGGCTTTTGCAGCAGCGGCGTCGCGAACACGTTGTCCACCACCACCTTGGCGCCGGCGCGGTGGGCGAGCCGGGCGACCTTGGGGATGTCGATGATCTCGAGCGTCGGATTGGAAGGGCTTTCCAGGAACACCGCGCGGGTGGGCTTGGCGAGCGCGCGGGCCCAGGCTTCGAGGTCGGTGCCGTCCACCAGCTCGGTTTCGACGCCGAAGCGGGGCAGAATATCGTGGACGACATAATGGCAGGAGCCGAACAGCGCGCGCGCGGCGACCACCCGCTCGCCGGCGCGGACCAGGCACGCGAGCGAGGCGAACACCGCCGCCATTCCGCTCGCGGTCCCGACGCAGATATCGGCGCCCTCGATCTCGGCGAGCCGGGTTTCGAACATCGTCAACGTCGGATTGCCGTAGCGCGAGTAGATGTAGTGCTTGGTCTTGCCCTTGAACGCGCGCTCGGCCTCGGCCGCCGAGCCGTAGACGTAGCCCGAGGTCATTAACAGCGCCTCGCTCGTCTCGGCAAACGGCGTGCGCGCGAGCCCGCCGCGCGCGAGCCGCGTCGCAAGTTTCATCTTGCCGGCGCCCTTCAGGCAGTATTCGGCCATGGTCCCTGGCTCCTCTCATTCATTCCGGCGCAACAAAAAAGCCCCAACCGGGCGAGGTCAGGGCTTTGCCAGCTCCAACCTTTTAGCGGGTTTTTTTAACGTGGCCGCAAGCCGGTTGGGCAAATCGCCACGTGAGCGGGCGTTTTAGCCCGCCGCCGGGAGGTTGGCAAGGGCGCTTATCCGTCGTCCTCGCCCACCTTGCCCACGACCGCCCGGCGCAGCCGCCGGACCGCGAACCAGACCAGGGCCACCACGACCGGGATGGCAAGGCCGGCGACGAGATCGGGATCGACCTTGACACCCGCCCCGGACGCCGCCTTGGCGGCATAGGCGATCAGCCCGACGAGGTAGTAGCTGATCGCCGCGACCGAAAGCCCTTCGACCGTCTGTTGTAGACGCAGTTGCGTCCGCGCGCGGCGGTTCATGGAGCGGAGCAGGTCGCGGTTCTGCGCCTCGAGCGCCACGTCCACCCGCGTGCGCAGGAGATCGCTCGCCCGGGCGATGCGGACCGAGAGGCTTTCCTGGCGGGCATGCACGTTGTTGCACGTCTCCATCGCCGGGGCGAGGCGGCGGAGCAGGAATTCGTCCAAGGGCTGCATCCACTCGAGGCGGGTCCCGCGCAAGTCCTCGATCCGCTGGCGCACCAGCGCGGAATAGGCCCGCGCCGCCGAAAAGCGGTAGTTGGTGGCGGTGGCGACGGCTTCCGCCTCGGCCGCCAGCGTCGAGAGACGCTTCAAGAGCGCGCTTTCGCGCTTCAAGAGCGCGCTTTCG
>MIAC01000213.1 GCA_001830475.1 Rhodospirillales bacterium RIFCSPLOWO2_12_FULL_67_15 | reverse complement strand
AGCCGTCGGGGGTCGCCTTCGAGACGAGCTCGATGCCAAGCCTGCCGCCCGCGCCGGGCCGGTTGTCCACCACGATCGTCTGCCCAAGCGCCTTGCCGAGCGGATCGGCCAGGATGCGCGCGTTGATGTCAACGCCGCCGCCGGGGGGGAACGGCGCGACCAGGCGGATCGGTTTGGTGGGATAGCTTTGCGCGCCTGCGATCGGCGCCAGCGCTGCGAGCAGCGCACACAGGGATGCGAACAGCGAAACACAGAAGATGCGCAACATGGGCTCCTCCTCGCTATTTGATGGGATCGCCCCGTGAGCCGTGGGCCCCGGGGGCCATGGCGTCCACATTGTGAACGCCAGCGAGCAGGATACTAGGAATCGCTAGCGGGGGAAAGGGGCCGGCAAGACCGCCAAATCGGGCCGCAGCGGGCGCCCATCAGGCGTCTGACGTTCGGTCATCCCGGTGAGCGGGTCGCTCCGCTCACCGTGGGTCCAGTATCTCAGTCGAGCCGCACGCCCGCTTCGCACGCGCGCGCGACCAGGTAATCGCGGCCGGCGAGCATGTCGTCGAGCGAGCCGAAGGCGTTGGTGTAGTGCCCGCGGTAGCCCTTGCCCTCGATCAGCTTGAACATGGCGCCGAAATCGACGTCGCCTGCGCCGGGCTTGAGGTGTATTTCGTGCCCGTTTCTCCAGGTGTCGGCGATCCGCACCTCCCCCACCCGCCTGAAGTCGAGCGCCTTGACGAAGCCTTCGATGCCCTCGGGGACGAGGTGCGCGTGGTTGATGGTGAAGCAGAGCTTGAAGTTGGGCGCCTTGATGTCCCAGTAGTACTGCCACTCCTCGACCGTGTGCGCGAGGTAGTGAATTTCGGCGTCCGCCGGCTCTTTGTTGAGATTCTCGAGCAGCACCCGCACTTTCTTCTTCCCGGCGTAGGCCACTACGCGCTTCAACCGCTCCTTGCCGGCGTCCATGCGCGCCTGCTTGTCCCGGGTGAAATGGTAGCCCGCGTGCACTTCCATCCAGCTCGCGCCGAGCCTGTGGAAGATGTTCACGTAGCTCTTGAGGTAGTCGGTCACCGCGTCGGACACGACGGGCGAGTACTCGGCGATGTTCACCGCCGAGTTGGTGTGCAGGCCGAGTTCGAGGCCGTGTTTGTCGAGGAGCTTCCGCACGCCCGCGCAGCGCTTCGCGTCGAACAGCGGCATTGCGTTCTTCCCGGTGTCGAGCTGGATGTCGATGTGGCGGAGCCCGTTCTTCGCGGCCCACTCGATGGCGTCCTCGAGTTTCAGGCGGCGGCCGACGTCGACGCCGATGC
>MIAC01000212.1 GCA_001830475.1 Rhodospirillales bacterium RIFCSPLOWO2_12_FULL_67_15 | reverse complement strand
GAAGGGTTGGCGCGTCGCCAAGACGCGCCTTACCCGAAGTTGGGTGAGGGGGGCGGTTCCACATGTTCGGATCATGGTCTTATCAATCGTCGGCCGGGGTGCCGCCGTCCTGCTCGTAGCGGGCGGCCGCGCCGCGGCGTTTCTCGACCCGGTCGTAGGCGCGCACGATTCGCGACACCAGGGGATGGCGGACCACGTCCGCGTCCGTGAACTCGACGAAGGAAACCCCTTCGACCCCCGCCAGCGTCTCCATCGCGTGGCGGAGCCCGGAACGAATTCCGCGCGGCAGGTCGACCTGGCTCAAATCGCCGGTCACGGCCATGCGCGAACCTTCGCCGAGCCGGGTCAGGAACATCTTCATCTGCACCGCGGTCGTGTTCTGCGCCTCGTCGAGAATGGCGAAGGCGTTGGTGAGCGTGCGCCCGCGCATGAAGGCGAGCGGCGCGACCTCGATCTCGCCGCTTTCGAGGCGCTTGACCACCTGGGCCGCCGGCAGCATGTCGTAGAGCGCGTCGTAGAGCGGGCGGAGGTAGGGGTCGACCTTCTCGCGCATGGAGCCGGGCAGGAAGCCGAGCTGCTCGCCCGCTTCCACCGCCGGGCGCGAAAGAATGATCCGGTCGACCTCGCCCCTGACCAGCCGTTCGACCGCCTTGGCCACCGCGAGATAGGTCTTGCCGGTCCCGGCGGGCCCTTCGCCGATGACGAGTTCGTTTTCGTCGATGGCGCGGAGATAAGCGGCCTGGGTCGGCGTGCGCGGCGTGACATGGCGGGTGCGCGTGCGCACGGCGAGCGATTCGAAGTCGGCGGCGCCCGAGGGCGCGGCGGCCATGCGCAGAGCCGCCTCGACCTCGGCGCGGTCGACGGCGAGGCCGCGTTCGAGCCGGCGGTAGAGCGCCCCCAGCGCGGCGCGGGCGGCGCCGACGGCCTCGGCCGGTCCGGCGAGGGTGAGGGTGTTGCCGCGGGGACGGATCACCACCGGAAGGCGCTCCTCGATCAGGGCGAGATGGCCGTGATGCGAGCCGAACAACGCCTGGGCGAGCGCGTTGTCGGCGAACTGCAAGACGGCGTTGTCCGCCATGGACTGGGCGGCCGCGCCCGTGTGGCCGGTCGCGGTCTTGTGCCGCTCGCTCATGCCGGGGCCATCCGCTCGCCGGCGAGGCTGTTGGCGTGGCCGGCGACGATGCGAACCTCGGCGATGAGTCCCATCAGGGACTTGGGCGCGAGCGCGTGCACCGCCTGCATGTAGGGGCTGCGTCCGACGAGCTGGCCTTTGCGCTTGCCTTCGCGCTCGAACAGGACCGGAAGCGTCCGGCCCGCGCACCGCTCGTTGAAGGAGCGCCGCTCGGCATCGATCAGTTCCTGGAGGGCGGCGAGGCGATCGGACTTGACCGCTTCCGGCACCTGGCCGGGCATCGCCGCCGCGGGCGTGCCGGGGCGGGCGCTGTACTTGAAGGAATAGGCGTGGGCGAATCCGACTTCGCGCACGAGCGCGAGCGTTTGCTCGAATTCGGCGTCGCTCTCGCCGGGAAAGCCGACGATGAAATCGGAGGCGAGCGCGAGATCGGGCCGGACCGCGCGCAGGCGGTCCACCAGGCGGCGGTAGTCGCCCGAGCCGTGGCGGCGGTTCATGGCCGCGAGCACCCGGTCGGACCCCGATTGCGCCGGAAGATGCAGGAACGGCATCAGGGCGGGAATTTCGCCGTGCGCGGCGATCAGCTCGCCGGTCATGTCGGCGGGATACGAGGTGACGTAGCGGATGCGCGCCACCCCCGCGATATCGGCAACGACGCGGATCAGGCGCGCCAGCGTCCAAGTCTTCCCGTCCGGGCCTTCGCCCCGGTAGTTGTTGACGTTCTGGCCCAAGAGCGTGATTTCGCGCACGCCCTGGGCGGCCAACGATCGAACCTCGGCGAGGACCTGGCGCACGGCGCGCGAGTGTTCGGCGCCGCGGGTATAGGGGACGACGCAGAACGTGCAGAACTTGTCGCAACCCTCCTGCACGGCGACGAAGCCGGCCTGGGCGCCCGCTCCCGGAATGCGGGCCTCGGGCAGATGATCGAACTTGGATTCGGCCGGGAAGTCGGTCGCCAGCACCGTTCCGGCGCTCCGGGCGGCGCGGGCGACCAACTCCGGCAGGCGGTGATAGGACTGCGGCCCGAAGATCATGTCGACGAAGGGCGCGCGGCGGCGCATCTCGTCCCCTTCGGCCTGGGCGACGCAGCCTCCGACGGCGAGCGTCATGGGTTGACCCCGCGCCGCGCGCGCGCGCTTAACCGCATTCAACCGGCCGAGATCGGAGTAGATCTTCTCGGCCGCCTTTTCGCGGATGTGGCAGGTGTTCAGGATCACGAGATCGGCCGAGGCCGCGTCTTCGGTCAGGCCGTAGCCGAGCGGAGCCAGCAACTCCGCCATGCGCGCGGAGTCGTAGGCGTTCATCTGGCAGCCGTAAGTCTTGATGTGGAGTTTTTGGGTCAACGCGCCGGCCGGGGGTTTCCGCCGCGATTCTTTGCCCCGCCTTGGGCCCTGTCAAGAAGCCCGGGATAGGCTCTGAATTTCAACGTTTGCCCCGGTCCTTGGGCTGATCCTTGCTCTCGAGCGGGACGCCGTAAAGCTCGAGCCGGTGGCCGACCAGCCGGTAGCCGAGCTGGCGGGCGATTTTTTCCTGGATCGCCTCGATCTCGGAGTTCTGAAACTCGATCACCCGGTGCGATTGGACGTCGATCAGGTGATCGTGGTGATCCTCGCCCACTTCCTCGTAGCGGGATCGGCCGTCGCCGAAATCGTGTTTCTCGACGATGCCGGCTTCCTCGAACAGCCGCATGGTGCGGTAGACGGTGGCGATGCTGATGCGGGAATCGACGACGTTCGCGCGCCGGTGCACCTCCTCGACGTCGGGGTGGTCGGCGGCGTCCGAGAGCACGCGGGCGATGATCCGGCGCTGGCCGGTCATCTTCATGCCCTTGTCGATGCAGAGCTTCTCGATCGTGGAGAGCAGGAGCCTTGCCCCTCCCGGGCCGGATGGACGGTGCCGGGCGGCCGGGGCCGCCCCTTGGCCTCGCAGTATAGTCGAACCCGGCGTTTTCTAGAAACGGCTAGGTGGGGTATTCTTGGGGGCCATGAACAAGCCCGAAGCCGGTTCAGGGGGCGCGCGCGCGGGCGCGCGCGGGAGCCACGCCCTCGACATCACCGCCGATATCTGCCCGATGACGTTCGTGCGCGTCAAGCTCGCGATCGAGCGCCTCGCCGCGGGCGAGACGCTGGAGGTCCGGCTTAAGGGCGAAGAACCGCTCCGCAACGTGCCTCGCTCGCTCGCCGAACACGGGCACACGGTGCTCGAACTCGTCCCCGAAAACGCTGCCGCCACCGGCCCGGACGCCCCCCACCGGCTCCGCGTGCGCAAGGCGGTGGGGAGGAAAGATTAAGCCGGAGATCAGGAGCATCTGGCTAAGCGTTCCGTCACGACACGGTCCCGGCCGGACGAATATCACCGCAAGCCGACGGTCAGTTCCTCGACGTGGACCCGCCGCTCGTTCCGCGGGATGGCCTCGCCGCGCTCCCGAAGCGTTGTGAGGTGCTGGGTCACCGCCTCGCGCATGCGGCGCTTGGCTTCCTCGATGGTTCCGCCCTGGCTGACGCAACCGGGCAGGTTCGGGCTCCAGGCGAAGTAGCCTTCGTCCTCGGCCTCTTTCTCGATCACCACCTCGAAACTGTAGAAGTGCATCGCCGATCGCCGTTTTTGTACCCTAAGCAGACATCCGCAAGATAATTGCAGCTACTTTTTCCGTAATGTCATTGTCATGCACGTCTCAAGTTGTTTCCCAGTTCTTCTTGCAGTAAACTTCATCACTTCGTCCTGGTCCGCAGATTCCAACACCAAAATATTTCCCCG
>MIAC01000211.1 GCA_001830475.1 Rhodospirillales bacterium RIFCSPLOWO2_12_FULL_67_15 | reverse complement strand
TGGGCGGCGGCCAAATCGCGCCCGCGCCGGAACAGCGCGAGCGCGGCGCGCTCGATCTCCCGCCAGCGCGACGGGTGAACCAAACCACGCTCGACGATCTCGGCGGCGGTCACGGGAACGTCGTGGGCGGCCCCGATGCCCTTGGTGGTCGGCGTGATCAGCGTCGCCGCCAAGCGCTGGTTCTTGGTCATGCCGTCGGGAATTTGGTGGCCGTAGAGGACGCGTTCGCCCTTGGCGTACTGGGTCCAGATGCTGGTCGCGGTCGCGCCGGTGAGATAATCGCGCACCACCACCTCGACCGGCACCATGTCGAGGCGGAGGCCGACGGTCACGTTCGGATCGGGATAGGCGAGAACGTGGTTGGGACAGACGTCGGCGGTGGCGTCGAACCAGAAGCGCGCCGTCTGGGTCAGCACCTGGCCCTTGAACGGCACCGCCGCCAGGACCTGGTCGAAGGCCGACTGGCGGTCGGTCGCCACCATCACCCGGCGCCCGTCGGGGAGATCGTAGGAATCGCGCACCTTGCCGCGCTGGAAGTTGGGCAGCCACGGGAAGCGGCCGTCGGTCAGGCAATGCCCAAGGCTTTTCAGGTAGTCGATCGCCATCGCCCGGTCCTCGATTCCGATGCCGCCGGTTCCGCTCGACCGGAAACTGTTCTAGCCTCGCCCGCCATGCCCGAACTGAGCCTCTCGCTCGCGCTCCGCGTTTTCGCGCCCTTCGCGTTCGGCTATTTCCTTTCCTACCTGGGCCGGGTTGTCAACGCCGTGCTCGCGCCCCACCTGGTCGCCGAGTTCGCGCTCGGCGCCGCCGATCTCGGCTTTCTCACCAGCGTCTATTTTCTCGCCTTCGCCGCGTTCCAACTGCCGCTCGGGATCCTGCTCGACCGGTTCGGGCCGAGGCGAATCGACACCGGCCTGATGCTCGTCGCGGCCTTGGGCGCCTTCCTCTTCGGCGCCGCCGACGGCATCGCCGGTCTGACCTTGGGGCGCGCCCTGATGGGGCTCGGCGTGTCGGCCTGCCTGATGGCCCCCTTCACCGCCTACCGTCTCTGGTTCCCGGCCGCGCGCGTGGCGCTCGCCAACGGCCTCTTGATGGCGTGCGGCGGGCTCGGCGCCGTCGCCGGCACCGTGCCGGTCGAAGCCGCGCTCGGGCCGGCCGGCTGGCGGGGCGTGCTGGTGCTCTACGCGCTCGCCGTCGTCGCCGCGGCGGCGGCGGTGTTTTTCGGAGTTCCCGAGGGCGGACGCGCGGCCGCGCCGCCGTCGCTCGCGCGGCAGATCCGCGAACTCGCCGGCATCCTCCGCGATCCCTTGTTCGTGCGCGTCGCTGGCGCGACGATAGCGATCCAGGGAACGTTCATCGGCCTGCAAAGCCTGTGGCTCGGACCCTGGCTCGCCGACGCCGCCGGCCTCGAAGGGTCGGCCGTCGCCGATTACCTTTTCTGGATCGCGCTCGGCATGGCGGTCGGCTACGCCGGGATGGGCGTGATCGCCGACCGGCTGGCGCGGCTCGGCGTCGCGACCGCCACCGTCGCGCTCGCCGCCACGATCGGCCTGCTCGCGACGCAAGGTGCGATCGTCGTGCTGCCGCCCAAGATCGCCGCGCCGCTTTGGATTCTGTTCGCGTTTCTCGGCGCCTCCAACGTGCTGTGGTATTCGGCGCTCTACCAGAGCTTTCCGGTCGAGATGGCGGGCCGCGCCGCGACCGCGCTCAACGTGTTCGTCTTCCTCGGCATCTTCGCCTGCCAATGGGGCGTCGGCGGCGTCGTCGATCTCTGGCCGCGGGGCCCAAGCGGCGCCTATCCGGCCGAGGCCTACCGGGCCGCCTTCGCGGCGCTGCTCGCGATCGAGCTGATCGGGCTCGGCTGGTACCTGCTCAGGCGCAAGGCGAAGTTCCGCGCTTGAATTCAGAAAATCGTCAGCGGCGCGGACGCCGGTCCATCCGCTTCGAAGCCCTGGACCCAGAGCGTGCCGCGCTTGGCGTTCGCCACCACCGCGACCCGGGTGGTGGGATTGAGAATCGGCGCGACGACCCAGGCGAACCCGTCCGGGGCGCGGCGGTGGATGTCCCGGAGGATGCGCGCGCGTTTCTCGCTCTCGGCCCCGCGCGCGCGCCCGGGACGGTGGAACGACTGCCAATGATTGGCGGAGCACGCGGGCGATTCGCGCACGCGCGCCTCGGTTTCGGTGCGCTCGATGACGCAGCCCTCGTCCGCGCCCGCCCCGCTCAGGACGAAAATCCCCGGAAGACAGAGCGGCGTTTCGGTCAGCGTCGCCCGGGCCTCGGCGTAGCTCGTGCAGGTATCGAAGACCCGGCGGAGCAGGTGCGCGGGCGGAAGCCCGGTGCGGGCGAAGACGCGGGCGCGCATGATCGCCCAGTCGAGCCGGCACGACGGCGTGAAACGCGGCATCGGCGGCTGGTTCAGCGCTGCGGCGAAGCGGCCGGGCGCCATCGCCGTCGCGATGCCGGCGAACCCCGGCCAGGTGACGTTGAAATATGCCCCGGCGCCGCCCGCCTGGCGGGCGACGACGAGGGCGCGGCCGAGCCCGTGCAAGGGCCAATCGAGCGTGCGCAGCATCCGGTTGCCGAGACCCGAGGGGTCCGCCGCCACGCCCGAGGTGCAGGTCCACTCGAACGAGAGATTGAGGAGATGCGCGCCCGCCCGCCCGAGGCGGGCGGCGACCGCGTCGATCTCGGCCAAGTAGGGATTGCGCGCGCATTCCAGCCAGCGGCGCGAGAGCGCGTCCCCGGCCGCCAGCGCCAGCCGGCCGTAGTGCGCTTCGGCCGAGGCGACGATCAGGGCGAGCCGCTCGGGCGCGGCGCCGGCGAGCGCGTCCGCGCCCCCGCCGGCGACTTCGAGGACCGGGATCGGCGCCGGGAGTCTCGAGACGAAGGCGAAACTGTCATGCATGCGCGACCGTACAGCGCCCGCGGCGTCCGAGGAAAGGTCGATTCCATCCGCTACAATTATGATCTAGGATGACCGCTCCACCGAATCGAGGATGCTCCCTCCGATGATTCCCCGCTACAGCCGCCCCGAGATGGCCAACCTCTGGGAGCCCGCCAACAAGTTCCGCATCTGGTTCGAGATCGAGGCGCACGCCGCCGACGCCGAGGCCGCGCTCGGCCTGATTCCCAAGACGGCGGCGGAAACCCTGTGGCGGAACCGCGCGCCCTATACGCCTAAGCGCATCGCCCGGATCGAGACGATCGAGGCCGAGGTCAAGCACGACGTCATCGCCTTCCTGACCGAACTCGCCGAACGGGTCGGGCCCGACGCGCGCTTCGTCCACCAGGGCCTGACATCCTCGGACGTGCTCGACACCTGCCTCGCGGTGCAAATGGTCGAGGCGGCGGATATTCTGATCGCGGACGTGGATCGGCTGCTCGCGGCGCTGAAGCAGCGCGCGCGCCAATACCAGAACACCCCCTGCGTCGGCCGCAGCCACGGCATCCACGCCGAGCCGACCACCTTCGGGCTCAAGCTGCTCGGTTTCTACGCCGAGTTCGAACGCGCCCGCGCGCGCCTGGTCGGCGCGCGCGCCGAGGCCGGAACCTGCGCCATTTCCGGCGCGGTCGGGACCTTCGCCCACCTCGACCCCCGGGTCGAGGCGCACGTCGCGACCAAGCTCGGTTTGAGTCCCGAGCCGGTCTCGACCCAGGTCATTCCGCGCGACCGCCACGCCGCCTATGTCGCCGCGCTCGCCGTCGTCGCCAGCTCGGTCGAGCGCCTCGCGGTCGAAATCCGCCATCTTCAGCGCACCGAGGTCGCCGAGGCCGAGGAGTTCTTCGCCCCGGGCCAGAAGGGGTCTTCGGCCATGCCCCACAAGCGCAACCCGGTGCTGAGCGAAAATCTCACCGGGCTCGCCCGGCTGGTGCGCGCGGCCGTGATCCCGGCGCTCGAAAACGTCGCGCTCTGGCACGAGCGCGACATCTCGCACTCCTCGGTCGAGCGCGTCGCCCTGCCGGACGCGACGATCGCGCTCGATTTCGCGCTGGCCCGGCTCGCCGGCGTGATCGCGAAGCTGGTGGTCTATCCCGCCGCCATGCGCCGCAACCTGGAGCGCCTCGGCGGCCTCGTCTTCTCCCAGCAGGTTCTGCTCGCGCTGACGAGCGCGGGCATGAGCCGCGAAAAGGCCTACGCCGCCGTGCAGCGCCACGCGCTCGCGACCTGGACGAAAGGCGGCAGCTTCCTCGCCCGGCTCGAGGCCGACCGGGAAATCGCGAAGCGGATCGAAGGGCCGAAGCTCGCGGCGCTGTTCGATCTTCGCCGCCACATCCGGCACGTGGACGCGATCTTCGCGCGCGTCCTCGGCCAGCAGGCGCAACGCGGTCCTAAGAAAAAAAGCGGACGGAAACGAACCTGAGGGAGATTACGACTTCTTCCCCTGTTCCTTGGCGACCTGTTCGAGGGCGACGGTGTAGAGGCGATCCAACTGCTTGCGCACCTCGTGTTCCGTGATCGCCGCCTTGTGCGCGGCGATGTCCTTCATCACCTTCTTGATCAAGTCCTCGCGCACAGGCGAATCCAGGCGCGCGGCAACCAGCTCCTTGCCATAGGATTCTCGCTCGGCTTCCGTGAGGCCGAGCTTTTCGCCGAGCCATTGCCCGAACAGCTTGTTGCTCCGGGACTGGGCCTTGAATCTCACTTCGGAGTCGCGCTTGTACTTGGCTTCGAACGCCTTCTCGCGTTCCTCGAATATGTCGGCCATGGGGAAAATCTCCGGGCAGCTTGATCGGATGGGTCAAGCGCCCGAAATGTATGGCGCGAACGGGCGCGTTGCAACGGGCATGGCGCGAACGCCCTCATCAGCCGTAACATCGTGTCATGTGCACCGTCGTCATTTTGTTCCGGCCCGGCCACGCTTGGCCGGTGATCTTCGCCGCCAACCGCGACGAGATGATCGCGCGGCCCTGGCTCCCGCCGGCGCGGCATTGGCCCGATCGTCCCCACGTCGTCGCCGGGCGGGATGAGTTCGCGGGCGGAACCTGGCTCGGCCTCAACGACGACGGCGTGGTCGCCGGCGTGCTCAACCGGCGGGGCTCGCTCGGGCCCCGGGCGGGAATGCGGAGCCGGGGCGAATTGCCCTTGGAGGCGCTCGATCACGCCGACGCCCGCACGGCCGCGGACGCGCTCGTCCACATCGAGCCCCGGAGCTATCGCTCCTTCAACATGGTGATCGCCGACCGGGACGCCGCGTTCTGGCTCCGCCTGAAGGGCGAGGAGGAATCGGGGAACGGCGACGGGGCCCAGGATCGGCCAAGGATGGCGCGCGCGGTGATCATGGAAAGACCGGCGGGG
>MIAC01000210.1 GCA_001830475.1 Rhodospirillales bacterium RIFCSPLOWO2_12_FULL_67_15 | reverse complement strand
GCGCACTCGGCCAGGCCAAGGCCGCGAGCGAATCGTCGTGCGAATGCACGCCTGACGGCGTGACGCGGCGATATATGGATGGCGGCGGGGATTCGCCCGCCGCCGCGGCGACGATCCGGGGACCGCTGCGCCTGCTCGCGGCGCTCGCCGACGGCCGGCTCGACGGCGATTCCCTGTTCTTTTCCCGCGAGATCGCGATCGAGGGCAGCACCGAGGCGGCGGTGGCGCTGCGCAACGCGCTCGACAACGCCGAGCTCGGCGGGCTCGCCGAACTCGTCCTGCCGCCCGGGCCGGCGGCGGCGCTTGCCCAGCGCCTCTTGCGGCTCGGCGGCGGAGTTCTGGAAAAGCTGCACGCGCGGGTCGCGCGGACGAATCCCCGCGCGCTTATCAAGATGCGCCCTGATCCCCGCTTTCGCGGGGAGGGTGCGCGAAAGCGGGCGGCGCCATGAGCCGGGCGGCCGCCGAACTGATTTGCCCCGCCGGCACGCCGGCGTCTTTGCGCGCGGCGGTGGACGCGGGCGCGGACGCCGTCTACACCGGCTTTCGCGACTGCACCAACGCGCGCAACTTCCCCGGCCTCAACTTCAGCCGCGCGGAGATGAAGGACGCGATCGCCTTCGCCCACCGCCGCGGCGTCAAGGTCTTCGTCGCCGTCAACACCTTCGCGGTCGCCGGCAACCCCGGGCCGTGGCGGGCGGCGATCGACGACGCCGCTCGCCTCGAGGCCGACGCCGCGATCGTCGCCGACATCGCGGTCGCCGCCTACGCGGCGAAAAAATACCCCGATTTGCGCCTGCATCTTTCGGTCCAGGCGTCCGCCTCGACCGCCGAAGCGATCGGATTCTTCCGCCGCGAGTTCGGAATCCGCCGCGTCGTCCTGCCCAGGACCCTTACGATCGCCGAAGTCGCCCTGCTGATCCGCCGCGTTCCGGTCGAGGCCGAGGTCTTTCTGTTCGGCGCCATGGGCGTCATGGCCGAGGGCCGCTGCGCGCTGTCGTCCTACGTTACCGGCATTTCGCCGAACCTGGGCGGGGCGTGCTCGCCGGCGGAGCACGTCCATTACGATCAGCGTCCCGACGGCACGCTGCCCTCCCGCCTCGGCCGGCACGCGATCTCGACGCATCCGGCGGGCGAACCCGCCGGCTACCCGACGCTCTGCCGCGGCTGCTATCGCGCCCACGGCCGCACCGGCTACGTCTTCGAGGAGCCGACCAGCCTGAACGCGGTCGAAACGCTGCCGGCGCTGCTCAAGGCCGGGGTCCGCGCCTTCAAGATCGAAGGCCGGCAGCGCGGCCGCGCCTATGTCGCCGAGGTGGTGAAAACGCTGCGCCGCGCGCTCGACGCCGCGCTGCGCGGCGAGACCCCCGCCGCCGACCTGATTCATGTCACCGAAGGCCACCATGAAACGCTCGGCGGCTACGCCAAGACCTGGCACTGAGCGTGGAAAGGGCGCGGGGCGACGCGCGCGGGCGAATCCCCGCGCGCATCGGATGATCCGCCCCGACCGGGGCGCGCCGCCGAAGCACTCGCGCGCCGCGATGACGTTGGGGCCGCTACTCCACAACTGGCCGGCGGAGCGGCGGCGGGACTTCTACTTCCGCATCGCCGACGAGGCCCCGGTCGATTCCGTCTGCCTGGGCGAGGTGGTGTGTCCGAAGCGCGCGCCGTTCTTCGCGCCGTTTCTCGACCAGGTCGCCGAGCGCCTGATCCGCGGCGGCAAGGAGGTCGTCTTTTCCACCCTGGCGCTGGTCACCGGGGCGCGCGACATGGCGTTCGTCGCGGAAGCGGCGGCGCGGCGCGGGCCGATCGAGGCCAACGACCTGGCCGCGGTCGAGCTTCTGCGCGGGCGGCCGCATCACGTCGGCCCGTTCGTCAATGTCTACAGCGAGGATACCGCGCGCCTGCTCGCCGGTCTCGGCGCGGCGCGGATCTGCTTGCCGGTCGAACTTCCCGCCGCCGCCATCGGCGTAATCGCCAAGGCGTCGGCGGCGGAGATCGAGGTCGTCGCCTTCGGCCGGGTGCCGCTCGCGATGTCGGTGCGCTGCTTCCACGCCCGCTCGCGCGGCCTCGGCAAGGGCAACTGTCGCTTCGTCTGCGGCGAGGACGCCGACGGCCTGCCGGTCGAAACGGTCGAGGGCGAGCGCTTCCTCGCCATCGCCGGCTGCCACATCCTCTCCCACGCCTACGTCAACCTGGCGAACGAGATCGCGGCCTTGCGCGCCGCGGGCGTGAGCCGGTTCCGCCTGTTGCCGCAGGCGACCGACATGGTGGCCGTCGCCGGGATTTTCCGCCGCCTGCTCGACGGCCGCATCGGCGGCGCCGAGGCGCTCGCCGAAACCCGCCCGCTGGTCCCGCCCGAGGTCGGCTTCGCCAACGGCTTTGTCCACGGGCGCGCGGGCGAGGAGTATGTCGGCGGCCGGATCTATTTGAAACATAAGGATGTTTCTCGGCGCCTTGAAATTAAATAAAGTTTATATAATATTACCATAACTGTTGATAACATACATAACTCTATATAAGGTCTCTTGATATGGATAGGGTTCGGAATCCGTTTGCTCCGGGCGCCGGTACGCCTCCCCCGGCGCTGGTCGGCCGCGAAGAAATCCTGAACGATGCGCAAGTCACCATCGCACGCGTCAAAGCCGGCCGCCCGGAAAAGAGTTTTCTTTTGATCGGGCTCCGAGGCGTTGGCAAGACGGTTCTGCTCAACCGCATCCAGGAAATGGCCGAAAGTGCCGGTTATAGAGCGATCTTTGTAGAGGCACCGGAAAACAAGCGGCTTCCCGCGCTTCTGATTCCGCCACTTCGACAAATTTTGCTTGCGTTGGATCGCCTGGAGCGCGTGAACGAATATGTCAAAAGAGGACTCCGCGTTCTCAAAAGCTTCACGATCAAATTCAAACCCGACATGGGCGATTTTGATCTTGGTCTAGACATAGATCCCGAGCTTGGCGCGGCTGATAGCGGCGATTTGGAAATTGATTTATCGGAATTGCTGTTTGCGGTCGCCCAAGCCGCGGCGGCCCGGAGCGTTCACATCGCTATCTTCATCGACGAGATGCAGTACCTTAACGAAGACGAGCTTAGCGCGTTGATTATGGCCATCCATAAGGTGGCGCAGAAAAAAATGCCGTTGCTTCTGGTCGGGGCTGGACTTCCTCAACTTGTCGGTCTTACCGGCAAATCGAATTCGTACGCCGAGCGCTTATTCAATTTTCCGACAGTTGGCCCCCTGAAACCGCCAGACGCAAAAAATGCTCTTCGGAAACCCGTCGAAAATGAAGGCGTGAAATTCAGAGAGCCCGCATTAGATGAAATAGCGCGCGTAACCCAAGGATATCCCTACTTCCTTCAGGAATGGGGATATCATACCTGGAATATCGCGAATGCCTCGCCGATTTCTCTTGAAGACGTAAGGGCTGCTCATACCGCCGTAATTCAACGTCTTGACGAAAGCTTTTTCCGAGTGCGGTTTGACAGACTCACGCCTCGCGAAAAAGATTACCTTCGGGCAATGGCGGAACTTGGCCCAGAACCGCATAGGTCTGGCGATATTGCCGACGTCTTGGGCGTAGGTGTTCAATCCGTCGCGCCTTTACGCAGCGGGCTCATCAAAAAAGGGATGATCTTCAGTCCTGCACATGGCGACACGGCATTCACCGTTCCGTTATTCGACGAGTTCATGAAGCGCATCATGCCCGAGATGAAACGTCGAAAATCCCTGTCTCGACGATGATTCCCGAGCGGCAAAATTATTCGCCGCTAACGATTCCCTAAACGTCCAAAT
>MIAC01000209.1 GCA_001830475.1 Rhodospirillales bacterium RIFCSPLOWO2_12_FULL_67_15 | reverse complement strand
AGGTTCCGCCATGAGCCCCCGCGCCCGAAAGGCTGACGAATTGTTCCCGCCCGGCGTAACGCCGGCCGCCGACTGCGGCCGCTGTCGGCGCCTAGCCGCATTTCGCCGGACGAACCGCCGCGCGAATCCCGGCTGGCATAATGCGCCGGTTCCCTCCTTCGGCAATCCCGATGCGGAGCTATTGATCGTCGGTCTGGCGCCGGGCTTGCGCGGCGCGAATCGCACCGGACGGCCTTTCACCGGCGATTTCGCGGGCGATCTTCTTTACCGCACCCTCGCGAAATTCGGTTTCTCGAAGGGAACCTATGGCGCGAACGCGGCCGACGGATTCACCCTTAAGGGTGCGCGCGTCACCAACGCGGTCCGTTGCGTGCCGCCCGAGAACAAGCCGACCGGATCCGAAATTGCGGCTTGCCGGCCGTTCCTCGCCGCCGAGATCGCCGCCATGCCGCGGCTCAAGGCGGTGCTCGCGCTCGGTACGGTCGCGCACGATTCCGTACTCGCCGCCGAGGGGGTGCGAAAATCGGCGCACCGCTTCGCGCACGGGGCTCGGGTCAGACTGCCCTCGGGGCGGTGGCTGTTGGACAGCTATCACTGCTCCCGCTACAACACCAATACCGGCAGGTTGACCGAGGCGATGTTCGCCGACGTCGTCGCCGCCGCGCGGCAAATTCTGGAAACGTAGCCCCAGCGGCTCACTTTTTCTTCTTTTTTCCTTTGGTCGGCACCTTCTTGTCGTGGCGGTCCGGTTCGAGCATGTGGTGGATGCGGTGCGGCTCGAGCATGCGGTGAATATGAAGGATCACGTATTTCCAGTCGGCTTCGTCCACCCTCGCCTGGCTCGCGCCGCGCCAGGCCTTGAGGGCCGTGGCATAATTGGGAAAGATGCCGACGAAGTGGAGATTGTCGGCATCCACGAAATCGGTTCCGCGGGGATCGGCGACGCGCCCGCCGAAAACGAGGTGAAGAAGCGGTTTGCTCATGCAGGACCCTCGGGCTGAAGAAAACCGGATCGGGTCGCCACCTTACACGGAAACGCGAGCGGCGGCGAGCATCGCCGGAGTCATCGTCGCGACGACTCTGGTCCAGGCGTTCGTGTCCTGGGCGGCGGTGGTGCTGCCCTCGATCGCACCCGAATTCGCCCGGGCGTTCTCCCTCTCTCCTGCCCTCATCGGATTCCAGGTGAGCCTCGTTTACGGCGGCGCGATCCTGACGTCGGCCTTCGCCGGCGGCATGGTGCGCCGCTACGGCGCCTGCCGGACGAGCCAGGTTGCGCTCGTTCTCTCGGGCGTAGGATGCGCGCTGATGGCGCTGCCGACGCTGATCGCGCTTCCGCTCGCTTCGTTGTCGATCGGATTCGGCTACGGGCTCACCAATCCGGCCGCCGCCCATCTGATCGCGCGCCTCGGCGCCGCGCGCCACCGCAATATCCTGTTTTCGGCGAAGCAGACCGGAGTGCCGCTCGGCGGGGTGATCGCCGGCGTGCTCGCCCCGCCGGCGGCGGTGGCGTTCGGCTGGCAAGCGGCGCCGCTGACGGCGGCCGCGGCCTGTGTCGTCCTCGGGCTCGCGCTTCAGCCGGTGCGGGCGCGCTGGGATTTCGACCGCGACCGGTCCGCCCGTTTCGCGGATCGTCCGTTCGCGGGAGTGGCGCTGGTCTGGCGCGACGCCGTCCTCAGGCGCATCGCCCTGATGTCGTTTTGCTATTCGCTGGCCCAGGTCTGTCTGACCACGTTCCTGGTCACCTTGCTCGTCGAGGAAGCGGGATTCGCCTTGGTCGCCGCCGGTTTCGTTCTCGCGCTGGTGCAGGCGGCGAGCGTCGGCGGCCGACTGTTCTGGGGGTGGGCGGCGGACCGGATCGGGCGCGGGCTCGCCCTTCTCGCCGCCCTCGGCCTGATGACGGCGATCTGTTCGCTCGCGGTCGCGGGACTGACGCAGGCCCTCGGCGCCGGCCTGCTGGTCGCCCTTTTCGTCGTGTTCGGCTTCGCCGCGGTCGGATGGAACGGCGTTTATCTCGCGGAAGTGGCGCGCCTCGCCGGGGTCAAGGCCGGCGAGGCCACCGGCGGCTCGCTCGTCATCACCTTCGCCGGCGTTCTCGTCGGTCCCGCGTTGTTCAGCTTGATCGTTCCGGCGATCGGCGGCTACGCCGCCGCCTTCGCCGCGGTGGCGGCGGTGGCGCTTATCGGCGTGGCATTTGTTCGGGCGGCAGAAGCGCCTCGATCGCCGCCGTGACCCTGGACGCGAGCGGATCGGTCGGGGTCGAGAACCAGTCGGCGAGCCGCCCGTCGGGCGCGATCAAGTATTTGTGGAAATTCCAGCGCGGGACGGCGATCACGCCGAGTTCGGCCGCCGCCCACTTGTAGAACGGATGGGCGCCGTCGCCCTTGACGGTTTCCTTGGCGGCGAGCGGGAAATCCACGTCGAAGTTGACCGTGCAAAATTTCTTGATGTCGGCGTCGGAACCGGGCTCCTGCCCGCCGAAGTCGTTGGACGGCACGCCGAGCACGATCAGGCCACGGTCGCGGTAGCGCCGCCAGAGTTCCTGGAGATTGGTGTATTGCGGAGTGAAGCCGCATTGCGAAGCGGTGTTCACGACTAGAACCGCGCTGCCCTTGAAACGCGACAACGGCATTTCGCCGCCTTCGATGGCGCGGAAGGCGAAGTCGTGCGCGCCCGGCGGCGCAGGCCGCCCAGACGAAGGACCGGGCGCGGACGTTACCGCCGTGTCTTTGGGTTTGGGCGCCTCCGCGCCCGCGGCCGAGGCGGCGCGCGGGCGCAGCAGCGCGGCGGCGGCGGCGAAGGCGATCGCGGCGCGGCGGGTGAATTCAACCATAGCGCTCCTCGTCCCAGGGGTCGCCGTTGTTGTGATAACCGCGCAGCTCCCAGAACCCGGGCCGGTCCTCGGCGTGAAACGAAATCTGGCGGACCCATTTGGCGCTTTTCCAGAAATAAAGCGATGGAATCACGATCCGCATCGGCCCGCCGTGCTCGCGGGGGATCTCGGCGCCGTTCCAGGAGTGCGCCAAGAGCGCGTCCGGCTCGGCGAACCGTTCCAGCGGGACGTTGGTGGTGTAGCCGTCGTGGGAATGGAACACGACGAAACGGGCCTCGGGCTTGGGCCGCACGACGGAAAGGAAATGACTCGTCTTCACTCCCGCCCAACGGCTGTCGTAAAGCGACCAGGTGGTGACGCAATGGATGTCGGCGACGATATCGGTTTGGGGTTGGGCGAGGAAATCGGCCCAGGTCCAGACGACGGGATTTTCCGCCGCGCCGTTGACGGTGAGTTTCCAGCGGTCCTTGGGGACATGGGGCTGAACGCCGAGATCCAGGACCGGCCATTTCTTGACCACATTCTGACCGGGGGGCAGCTTGCGCTTGCCATCGGGTCTTCGGTCCGGGTTCGCCGCCGGCTTGGCCTCGGCCGATTGATGGCGTTTCTCGTGCGCCATCTTTTCCTTGGCGCGCACGAGCTTTTCCTTGATCGCGCCAAGAAGAGTTCCCGGCGCGTCGCCCGAAAGGGCTCGGTATTTTTCGTCGTCCCGGTCCATGGCCGATCATGTCATGGAGCGTCCGGGGTATGTAATCACTTTTTGGGGAGATGATGCTTGCTGGCCTTTCGGCTCCGTTTCCCCTTGATATGGCACCATAATGGTGCCATTCTACACGGGTGGAAAAGCGGAAGCCCGCCCACGACCTGAGCGCGTTCAAGGCCGCGGTGGCGGCCGACCGCGTGGCCTTCACCCGCGCCGCGGTCGGGGACGCGAGATCGCTCGGATTGGGAATCGAGGGGATGAAAATGGCCCTGGCCGCGCTCCGGCACGAACAGTTCTACAAATCCATGACCTCGATCCACGACCATCGGGTTTGGCAGGATGTGTACCACTTGCCAGGGGAAGGATTGACGCTTTATGTGA
>MIAC01000208.1:11053-11213 GCA_001830475.1 Rhodospirillales bacterium RIFCSPLOWO2_12_FULL_67_15 | reverse complement strand
TGGCTCTTAGGGCGAATCGCCATGTGGAGCGCTGCGGTTCTGCCGTTGCCCCTGGTCGCGGTTCTCGATCTCGCCTTTATGCCGTTCCTCGCGGTTCTGGTCGTCCGGGCGCTCTCCGGCGGGTGGTCGCGGCGCAACGCGATCTTCCTGCCGGTGTTCG
>MIAC01000208.1:10487-10978 GCA_001830475.1 Rhodospirillales bacterium RIFCSPLOWO2_12_FULL_67_15 | reverse complement strand
TTTTGCTCGCCCTCGACGCCGTCTTGTTCCTTATCGCGGTGATCGGCGGCCGCGTCGTTCCCGCCTTCACCACCAACGCGCTTAGGCGCGCGGGCGAACAGCGGTTGCCCGTCTCGCGCCCGCCGGTCGAGGCGGCGGCCCTTCTCTCCGTCGCCGCGCTCGCCGTCGCCGACCTTCTCGCCCCCGACGGCACCACCGCCGGCGCGATCGCCGCCGCCGCCGCGGTCATTCACGCGGTGCGACTGTCCGGCTGGCGGGGACACCGGACCTTGGGCGAGCCGATCCTTTGGATCATCCATCTCGGCTACGCTTGGCTGGTCGCGGGATTCGCGCTCAAGGCGCTGGCCTTGCTCGGCGGCTTTTTGCCGGCGACGGCGGCGCAGCACGCCTTCGCCATCGGCGCGGTCGGCAGCATGACGCTCGGCGTCATGTCCCGCGCCGCCCTCGGCCACACCGGCCGCGAGCTCCGCGCCGGGCCGCCGATCGTCGCC
>MIAC01000208.1:7458-10396 GCA_001830475.1 Rhodospirillales bacterium RIFCSPLOWO2_12_FULL_67_15 | reverse complement strand
CGATCCTGTGGATCGCGGCGTTCGGTCTTTTCACCGTGTTTTATTTCCCGATCCTGACGCGGCCACGGAAGAGGGCCGAAGCCTGAATCAGCGAACCGAGGCGGCTTCCATCCTGTCCTCGCCGGCGCAGAAGCGGGCGAGGCGGGCGACGTCGGTGACGATCACCCGTTGATTTTCGGTCCGCACCCCGAGCTTGCGCAGCTTGGCCAGCACGCGCGAGAGGCTTTCCGGCTTCATGGCGAGGCGGGCGGCGAGCAGCGACTTGTCGTAGGGCAGCGCGATGACCGCCGAGCCTTCCCGCACCGGGCAGCGCTTGAGGATGAAATCGGCGACGCGCTCGGTCGCGGAACGGGTCTGAAGCTGCTCCGATTCGTTGACCAGATGGTGCATCCGGGCCGAGAGCGACGCCAGCATCCCGAGCGCGATCTCGGGCTCCGACTGAATCCATTGCCGGAACGGCTGGCTGGAAATGCGGATCAGCCGCGCGTCCTCCGCCACCAGGGCGCTGGCGGGGTAACGCCCGCCGAGGAAGACGGCGGCCTCGGCGAAGCATTCGCCCCGGCTCAAGATATGGATCACCGCCTCGTCGCCCCGGGGCGTTTGGCGAAAAAGCTTCACCCACCCCGATAGCACGACGAAGAAACCGTCGGCCGCGTCGCCCTGTTGAAACAGCAGGTGCCCCTTGGGATAGCCGCGCGGCGACGCGCCCTTGAGCAAAGCCTCCAGCTTATCGGCCGAAACCCTGCTGAAGATCGTCAGGCCGCGAATAATGCCGAAATCCTCATCCGTCATAGGCGGGAATCCCCTTCGGCTTCCCCACCGAAAAAATACCGATTTCGGATCGGAAATCCAGGCCTTGTTTGCGGGGTCGTTGGGGGTTTATCCGCCGAGCAAACGATGGAGCCGCGCGTCCTGTTCGCGGAAATGATCGACAAACCATGCCTTGAGGCGGCCGCCGAAGTCGGTGCGGAACGCCTCGTCGTCGTCGCCGCGACCCTCGTAGCTGTCCATGAGATCGCGGATGTCCTCGAGCAACCGCTCGTGGTCGAGCTTGTGGGCCGGAAGCCCGTCGTAGCGGCGCTCGCGCATCACGGCTTCTTCCAACGCAAAATGGGCCGAGATGCGCGCATACACCTCGCCCAAAAAAGCGACGACGTTCTCGCGCGAGCCGTCCCCGGCCAGATCGATGTAAAGACGGTTGAGCAGATTGACCATTTCGCGATGCTCGTAATCGAGCGCCGGAATGCCGGTCTTGAATTCGTCCTTCCATTCGATCAGGGTCATGAAACCGCCTTTTCCCCGCCTCAACGAAATACGAACCCGCCCATGGCGGCGCGGAATTCTATCGCCAGGCTTTGCCTTGGGGCCAGGGTCGCCTCGGCCGCGCCTGCGTAATCGAAGCCGTCGCGGCGATCGGAGTCCCTGAGCCGCACTTCGATCCGGTGCACGCCCGGCTCGACCGCGAACCGGCGATGGACATGGGAGGGAAAATCCTTGGCGAACCCCTTGGGCGGGAGCGAATCGCGAAAAAGGGTGTTGCCATCCACCTCGAGCTCGACCAGCAACGCCACGCGCTCGCGCGGGCACACCTGCTTGCGGCGCATGTTGGGGGCGAGCTTGGCGAGTTCTTCCGCCGTGCGTTCGCGGCATTCGCCCGCGGGCTTGCCGCTGTGGATGAGGGAGAGCACGATTTGCGCCTTCTCGGGCGGCGCGGGCGCGTGCGCCGGGCCGTTGGCGAAGACGCCGAGGATCGCCGCGAAGACGGCGTAGGTGACGGCCTGGCCGACCAGGGAAAGGGGGCGGATCATGCGCGCCCTCCCACCGTCCCGGCGGCGCGGCGTCCGTCCGTCCGCTCCGGCGCGGCGGCCGGCCGGCCGTCGAGGCTTTTGAGCCGGGCGGCGAACGCCGACAGTTCGGCGCGAAGCGTGGGCATATCCGAGGGCGAGGCCCAGACGCGGGCGAGGCGTTCGCGCGGGACGCGCGCGCGCAAGGCGGGGTCGCGCCGGCCGTCGATCCTTTCTTCGGTCCAGCGCACGCCCAGACGCGCCCGGCAATGCGCGTCACGGCAGCCCGTCAGCATCACCCCGTCGGCGAGATCGCGGCTGAGCACGAAGTCGACGAACGGCGGCGGCAGCATGCCGGCGCACGGCAGGCTGACCGCGGCGACGCCCGCCCCGGCAAGTCCCGCGACGTCGGCGCCGTGATCGCAGCCGAAGACGAGGATGCGCGGGCCGCCGCGGAAGATCCGGGCCGCCGCCTCGACCTTGGCGCGGAGGCCGGCGACGGTCAGATGCGGAATCTCGATTCCCGCCACCAGATCGCCGATGCGCCGGAACGGCATCGCCGTCGGGCAGGCTCCGGAGCAAATCCCGCAACCGACGCAAAGCGCGGGATCGACCAAGGGCTCCTCGGCGAAGGGCCGGCCGTCGCTGCGGAGTCCCATGCGAATCGCGGCGAAGGGACAATCGGCGACGCAGCGCCGGCAGCCGTTGCAGTTGTCCAGGTTGACCGTCGCGACCGGAAGTTTCTTCTCGGGCGGAAGCCACGGAAACGCCATCAACACGAAACTTCCGCCGACGAGGATGATCCAGGCGGACGAAGGCGAGACCTTCTCGATCAGCGGAAAGACCCAGAGGAAGAACCAGTCGAGCTTGACCGGCGTCGGCACCTGGGCGAGATCGGCGGGACCCTGGCTCGCGGCCGGCACGGCGAGCGAGAGGACCAGCAGCATCAACGCCGTTCCGACCGCGAGCCCGCGCGCCGGGTTGACCTTGGCGTAGTTCACCCGCTGAAGATGGAACCACATGATGAACAGCAGGATCAGCGGCACGGCGATGTGCATGAAGATCATCAGCGTGAAGAAGCGGTCGCTGAGCCCGGCCGGCGAGGCGAAGTTGCGCGCGATCGGCTCGCCGAACAGCGGCAGCGCGTCCAGCCA
>MIAC01000208.1:318-7449 GCA_001830475.1 Rhodospirillales bacterium RIFCSPLOWO2_12_FULL_67_15 | reverse complement strand
CCGGTCCCAGACCATCCAATAGCCGGTGATCCCGGCCGAAAACAGGAGCCAGAGCATCGGGATTCCCGTCAGCCACGAATACCAGCGCGCGCCGCGGTAGCGGTCGTAGGCGAACTCGCGCAGCATGTGGACGACGACCATCACCACCATCGCATCGGAGGCGTAGCGGTGCAGGCTGCGCATCACGCCGGCGAGATACCATTGCTCGCGGGTGATGTATTCGACCGAACGATAGGCTTCGTGGATGCCGGTGTCGTAGAAGATAAAGAGATAGAAGCCGCTCGCGCAGACGACCCAGAAATAGAACCAGCCGAGCGCGCCCAGGCACGAAAACGGGTTCCAGCGCGGCCCGAAAATCCGGTCGAACAGGGCCTCGACGCGCTCGAAGAGATAGCGGAGCGGCTTCCGGACGGCGGTCACGCGGCGGACCGCCGATCACCCCCGCGGGCGGTCCGCCCCGTGGCCGGGCGGAAATACCTGAGCCACGCCCGCACCACGAAGAAGCCGATGGCGAACAGCGTGAGCGCCCCCACTCCGATGATGATCGGCACGCGGTAGTCGAACCGGTAGCGGCCCACCGACGGGTCGTAGACGGTGCAATAGAGCTTCACCCGGCCGACGATTCCCTCCCAACTGGCGAGCGCCGAAAGACGGCCGAAGACCAGATCCTTGAGCGGCTCGACCAGTTGCTGCGGTTCGAACTCGGCGCCGTAGACCTGGCGATAGACCTTTCCCTCCGCGTCGAGAATGGTGACCTGGGCGAGATGGTCGAAGCCCTTGGCCGAGGCGAAGAAGATGAACCCGAGTTCCTCGGAGAGCCTGTCCGCGGTCGCGGCGTCGGTGCTGAGGAAGTCCCAGTTGGGGAGGCGGATGCCTTGCTGGCGGGCGAAAATCCGCATCCGTTCGGGCGAATCGACGCGCGCGTCGAAGCCGATGGTCACGACCCGGAACGCATCCCGGCCGACGGAGGCCTGCGCCAGCTCGACCCCATTGACCAGGCTTCGCGCGATCAGGGGACAGGTGTCGGAGCAGCTGGTGTAGACCAGGTTGACCACCAGCGGCTTGCCGCGCAACTCGGCGAACGCCATGGCGCGGCCCTGCCGGTCGCGGAAGCCGTGGTCGCCGACCGTGCGCCCGATCGCCGCCTGGCTGTACTTGAAGGCGGCCCTGTCGTCGAAGGAATCGCCCGCCGCCGGCGCGGCGGCAGCCGCGAGCAACGCGAACGCGGCGGCAAATAACGCCGCCCGCGGGATGATCCCCGAGGATTTCCTGCTTCGGAACTTGGTCGTCACGGCACTCCCCTCTCCCGGTCCCCGCCGATCTCGAAGACGGGGACCGTCCTTGGCCGTCTCAACGCAGCGGCCAAACCTCCGACAGATACTTCCAGTTGATGAAATAATAGAGCACGAACGAGACGAAGAACACAGCGACGAGGATCGTGGTCCCCGGCAGGTTGAACGTCGCCTCGCCGCCGTATTGCGAGACCGCCGCGCCGCCGCTGGGGCCGATGACCGGGTTCCGCTTGATCGCCGCTTCGTCGCGCGGCTTGCCGAAGAAGACGGAGCCGACGACGATGACGATGAACATGATCCCGCCCAGGGTCGCGAGCAGCGCCGAAATCCCGTTCAGCCCCATCATCAGGAAGGCCGCCGGGGGGTACTCGAACTTCAGCACCGCGTCGGCGAAGGTCATGTCCCAATGCCGGCGCGAGACGCCGAGCGTGCCCGCGCCCATCATGAAGAAGCTGATGCCCATGGCGCCGAGGCCGAACAGGTAGGGCTGCCACCGCGCCATGCCGGGGAACATGATCTCCTTGCGGAAGATCAGCGGCACCACCAGGTAGGTGATGGCCATGAACGCGAGCGTCGTGCCCGCCACCACCGTGGCGTGGAAGTGCCCGGGCACGTAGAGGGTGTTGTGCATGATCAGGTTCAATTGCTCGGTCCCCAGCACCACGCCGGAGATGCCGCCGAGGAAACCGAACATGATCACCGAGAGCACCATGCCCGAGAACGCCGGGTTGCCCCACGGCGCGCGGCGGAGCCAGTCGAAAGCGCCCTGGGTGAGGCCGCGGCGGCGCTGCGCCGCCTCGATCGCGCCCGGAACGCTCATGCCGTGGATCATCGACCCGAGCACCGCGAGGTAGATGGCGTAGCTGGTGTTGAACACCTTCCAGCTCGAGCTGATGCCCGGGTCCACCAGCAGGTGGTGGGCGGACGCGAGCTGGAGGAAGGCGATGTAGAGCAGGAACGCGGTCCGGCTCACCTTCTCCGACAGAGGCTTCGCCCCCAGCACCATCGCCGCGATCGCGTACCACACCGCGACGTGGGCGGAGACGTTGATCTGCTGGGACGAGTGCCCCATGCCCCACCACACCACCTTGTACATGATCGAATCGAGGTGCGGGATGATGCCGACCGACCAGAGGAAGGTCGGGATCAGGATGATCGCGCCCGAGGCGATGGTGTAGACGGCGATCACCGCCGCCGTCACCGCGCCGAACGTCACCAGCGGGATCGAACCTTCGTAGGTCCGCTCCTGCCGCGCGATCACGAGGGTGCCGAAGAAGACGAAGCAGGCGATCAGCGCCCCGACCGCGAACACGATCAGGCCGAGATAGAAATGCGGCGCCGCCTTCATCGGCACGTAGGAGGTGAACATGACGCTGGATTCGCCCTGGAGCACCGCGACGTTGGCCATCAGCGCGCCGACCAGCATCAGGGCGAAGGCGAACCACGCCCATTTCGGCGCGGCGAGGCGGGAATTGAGCAGGACGGCGGAGGCGAAGTAGAGAACCGCGATTTCGAAGAAGATGATCCAGAACAGAAGCACGTCGGCGCCGTGCGCGGTGAGCGCGAGATAGAACAGATCGGCGGGCAGGATGTGCACCGCCGGCCAGCGCGTGAGCGCCACCAAGAGGCCGAACAGGCCGCCGATGGCCAGGAACACCACCGCCACCACCGCGTTGGCCTTGATCAGGATCTCGGCGTGATGACAGACCTTGAGACCGGTTTCCGGACAAACCCGGAATGCTGCTGCGTTTGCCATGTTCGCCCCCTATTTCCGGTCAACCACGTAGATGCGCCCGAGCATGTTGTGATGCCCGATGCCGCAGAACTCGTTGCAGACGACGGCGAATTCGCCCGACTGGGTCGGCGTCACCGTCAGCACCATCTCGTAGTTGGGATGGACCTGGATGTTGATGTTGGTGGGCTGGAGCGAGAACCCGTGCAGCCAGTCCATCGAGGACAAATGCAGCCGGTAGCTCTGGCCTTTCTCCAACTCGAGGATCGGCCACCATTCCCACAGCCTGGCGATCAGATAGGCGTCGCCGCCCGCGGGCGGACGGACCACGGGGATCTTGGAGTCGCCTTCCTCGCGCACCTTGTAGCGCGCGACCATCGCCTCGGCCTTGGCGGCGAAGGCGTCGGGCTTGACGCGGTAGGCCTCGTTGGAAAGGTTCTGCTGCCCGGCGATGTGCCAATAGACCATCGTCAGGAACATGACGACGCCCCACAGGAAGGCGATCGTGATCCACACGATCTCCATCCGGTGCAGGGGCTCGTTCCACCAAAGTCGGTTTTCCGGAGGGGTGATTGCCATGGCCGGTCTCCGCTACTGGGCGACCGGAATCTGGGCGACTTCCATCACGCCCCAGATCGTGTAGAGGACCGCCGGCACCGCGACGCCGATGAACAAAAGCAGGAACGGATTGTCGAGAAGAAGCTGCATCGGCGGCAACCGCTCGCCTTGCGGATCGCCGGCCGGACCGCCGGAAGGTGTTTCGGCCATCGTGGGTCTCCCTTGTGTTGCCAAGGACGCCGCCCGCGCGAACCCGCGCAGGTCCGGACGCCTGCATGCCGTCCGACCCTCGCACAAGCCGCCCCGCGCCCGCCTTGACCCCCGTCAAATTCTATAAGCGATTGAAATCGCTTTGACTTTTCGGTCAGGGCGGGAACAGGCGTCCGAGCGCCCAGAAACTCGCGAGCGCTAGCGTCAGCAGAATCGCGAAGAAGATCAGGGTGCGGCTCTCGAACGGCGCGCCGCGAGCGGCCTCGATCCGGAGCAGAATCCGGTCCGAAAGCCAATAGAGCGCCACGGCGACGGCGAGAAAGACGAGAGCTTCGGTCATGCGGTCTGAGCGCCCATCGGCTTGCGGTCCAGGGTAGCGTCCACGTACATTTATGCAAGATCGGGAGCGGCCCATGCGCATCGGCACGCCTAAGGAAATCAAGATCGACGAAAACCGCGTCGGACTCGTTCCCGCGAGCGTGCGCGAACTCGTCCACCACGGCCATTCGGTCCTGGTCGAGGCCGGAGCGGGTTTGGGCATCGGCATCGCCGACGACGCCTACCGCCAGGCGGGCGCGGGCATTGCTCCGGGCGCCGACGAGGTCTTCGCCGCCGCCGACCTGATCGTCAAGGTCAAGGAGCCGCAGCCGGCCGAGATCGCCCGCCTGGGTGCGCGCCACACCTTGTTCGCTTATCTTCATCTCGCCCCGGACCCGGCCCAGGCCCGGGGCCTGGTCGCGTCCGGCTGCACCGCGATCGCCTACGAGACGGTGACCGACGACCGCGGCGGACTGCCGCTGCTCGCGCCCATGAGCGAGGTCGCGGGCCGGATGTCGATCCAGGTCGGCGCCCATTGCCTCGAAAAGCGCCAAGGCGGGCAAGGCGTGCTCCTCGGCGGCGTTCCCGGCGTGCCGGCGGCCAAGGTCGTGATCCTGGGCGGCGGCATCGCCGGCACCAACGCCGCGCGCGTCGCCATGGGCGTCGAGGCCGCCGTCGTCGTTGTCGACAAGTCGCTCCGGCGCCTCTACGAGCTCGATCTCCAGTTCGGCTCCAAGCTCGCGACCGTGTTCTCGACCCGGGAAGCGGTCGAGCGGCACGTGCTCGAAGCCGATCTCGTCATCGGCGCGGTGCTCGTTCCCGGCGCCGCCGCGCCCCGCCTGGTCACCGCCGCGATGGTAGGGCGCATGCGCCAGGGCTCGGTTCTGGTCGACATCTCGATCGACCAGGGCGGCTGCTTCGAGACCAGCCGGCCGACCACCCACGAGCACCCGACCTATCTGGTCGACGGCATCGTTCATTACGCCGTCGCCAACATGCCGGGCGCGGTCCCGCGCACCTCGACCTTCGCCCTCAACAACGCGACCCTGCCTTTCGTTCTCGCGCTCGCCGGCAAGGGCGTGACCCGCGCCCTTGCCGAGGACCGCCATCTCCTCGCCGGCCTCAACGTCCATCGCGGCCGGATCACGCACGCCGCGGTCGCCGAGGCGCTCGGGCTCGATTACGTCGAGGCCGCGCGCGCCATCGCCGCGTGACCCCGCCCCGTCCCCGCCCCCCAAGGAAGAAGCGAGCCGCCATGCCCCGCCTGGTCTATCTCAACGGCGATTTCGTCCCGCTCGACCAAGCCCAAATCCCGGTCATGGACCGCGGCTTTCTTTTCGGCGACGGCATCTACGAGGTCACCGCCGTGCTCGGCGGCCGCCTGATCGACAACGCGCCCCATCTCGCGAGGCTCGAGCGCTCGCTCGAGGAAATCGGCATCGCCAATCCCCACACCGATATGGAATGGACGCGCCTGCAATACGACCTGATTCGCCGCAACGGCCTCGGCGACGGTCTCGTCTACATCGAGGTGACCCGCGGCGTCTTCGAGCGCGATTTCCTCTGCCCGACCGATTTGCGCCCGACCGTGGCGATGTTCCCCCAGGCGAAGGAATTGCGCGATCCGCCCGCCGCCACCACCGGCGTCGCCGTCGTCACCGTCCCCGACCTGCGCTGGAAGCGCCGCGACATCAAGTCGGTCGCGCTCTTGGCGCAAGTGCTCGCCAAGCAGGCCGCGCGCGCGGCCGGAGTCGCCGAAGCGTGGATGGTCGAGGACGGTTATGTCACCGAAGGCGCGTCCTCGACCGCCTTCATCATCGCTTCCGACGGGCGGATCGTGACCCGCCCGCTTTCGACCGCGGTCTTGCCCGGCATCACCCGGAGCGCGGTGTTGAAGCTCGCCGAGCGGCACGGGCTTCGATTCGAGGAGCGCCCGTTCGCGGTCGCCGAGGCCTTGGGCGCCGCCGAGGCGTTTTTGACCAGCGCGTCTTCCCTGGTGACGCCGGTCGTGGCGATCGACGGCCATCCGGTCGGCGACGGCAAGCCGGGCCCGCTGACGAAGGAACTCCGCAAGCTCTACCTCCAGATGGCCGAGGCTTCGTGAGGGGCGGAGACCGATGCGGGCGGGAACGGGCTTGCACCGGACATGCACCGGGAGCGCACCGGAGGTGCACCGGGTAAAACGGGCCTAACGCATTGATATCGCTCGAAACAGCCCTATTTATGTAAGCATTTGTAAACATTTTCGCGCCCTGCGGCCCGCGAAGGCGCGTTTCCTCCGATTCACTTGTCCAAGAACACCCGAATCGTTTTGTCTGAAACTATACCCTATCATAGGAATATTGTCAATACGCAAACGAAAGCTTTGCGAAACACCCAAACCGTCATGGCCGGGCCGCCGCGGATCGCGGCGAGACCCGGCCATCCACGGCTTTTTTCGTCGCCGAGATGCAAAAGTCGTGGATGCGCGGGTCAACCCCCGGGTCGAAGAGCCCGGGGGGGCGCATGACGTCTGCGATTACGCAAAGCTCTCGAATCGTGTCCCGCGCGGTGCGGAAAATAACCCCCGGAACCCGCCCCGGGACCGCCGCCGCGTCGGATCGAGCCGCCCCTCTCACCCGGCGATGCGAATCCCGGCGCGCACGGGAAGCCCGAGGAGCTTGCCGGCCTCGAGCAGCGTCCGGTCGAGGCTGTAGATGGCCTTGGCGCGGCGGTTCTTGCCGATCGCCAAGTGCAGGGCGGCGCCGGCCCCGAGGCCGGTTGCGGGGTTGCCGAGATATTTCCTGGCGAGATCGAAGTCGCCGGCATTCGGCAGAAGAATGGCGAAGGACTCGTCCAACATGACCTCGAACCGGGCGTCGGCGCGCCGGGCCGCCTCGGCGTTCAGTCCGCCCCCGCGGACTTCGCGGCCGAGCAGGGCGGAGAACTCGACCCGCGTCCAATGGCTGACGGTCAACGCTTGCGCCGGCAGCGCGCGGATGAACTTCGCGATTTTGTCGCTGGTCGCTTCGGGAATAACGA
>MIAC01000208.1:0-258 GCA_001830475.1 Rhodospirillales bacterium RIFCSPLOWO2_12_FULL_67_15 | reverse complement strand
TCCGCGCCGCGCGCAAAAGCCCGGCGCTGGAGCGCCGCAACCTGGGCATGGTGGCGCGAAATTCGGCCAACGCCTGGAGCCGCAGCGGCCGTTTCGGCCGCGCGACCGGGGAAACACGGGCGATGGGGCGCCCGTGACGGGTGATGACGACCTTTTCGCCCGCCTCCACCTCGTCCAGCAACTCGCTCAAACGGGCTTTCGCCCGGGCCAGATTGACCGTGACCATGGCCTCCTCGGGTTTGGTCATAAAACTGGTCA
>MIAC01000207.1:63-6003 GCA_001830475.1 Rhodospirillales bacterium RIFCSPLOWO2_12_FULL_67_15 | reverse complement strand
TCCGGCACGGATGAACTTGGCGCTCAACAACGCCACCAACGTCCTCGACTACTACCGCGAGAAAGGCCAGCTCGCCGAGGTCGAGATCGTCGCCTACGGTCCCGGCCTGCACATGTTGCGGGCCGATACCTCGCCGGTCAAGGATCGCATCGCCAGCCTGAAGAAGAGCATGGACGGGCTTGAGTTCATCGCTTGCGCCAATACCCAGGCCCGGATGGCGAAAGCCGAGAACAAGAAAATCCCCATCGTACCCGAGGGCAAGATGACGCCTTCGGGCGTCGTCCATCTCATTGAGCGCCAGCAGGAAGGATGGGCCTACGTCCGGCCCTGAGCGCGCTGGAATCCCCGATAGTTGCGAACGGCGCCCCGGGGGGCGCCGTTCTTTTTTGGAAAACTCACGCCGCCTGCGCGGCGGGCCGGAGCGGCCGGTCGGCGATCGGCAGGTGCAGCGCCGCCGCGGCAACCCCGAGGGCGATCGAAATCCACCACATCAGGTCGTAGGAGCCGGTCGCGTCGAACAGCCGCCCGCCCAGCCACGCGCCGAGGAAGCTGCCGAGCTGGTGGCTGAAAAAGACGACCCCGAACAGGGTCGCCATGTAGCGCACGCCGAAGATTTGCGCCACCAGCCCGCTGGTGAGCGGCACGGTGCCGAGCCACAAAAGCCCCATCGCCGAGGCGAACAGGTAGACGACGATGTCCGTCTTCGGCGCGAAGAGGAAGAGGACGGTCACCACCGAACGCAAGGCATAGAGGCCGCTGAGGAGATACTTCTTCGAACGCTTGTCGCCGAGCACGCCGCAACCCCAACTGCCGATGATGTTGAAGAAGCCGATCAGCGCCAGCGCCATCGCCCCGACCGACGCCGGCAGGCCGAGGTCGCCGACATAGGCCGGCAGGTGAACGGCGATGAACACGACCTGAAAGCCGCAAACGAAGAAGCCCGCGTTCAGATACCAGAACCCGCTGTGGCCGGAGGCCTCGCGGATCGCCTCGGCGATCGTCTGCTCGCGTTTTCCGGCCGTCGCCGCCCGGCCGCGCAACAGGAACGCGAGCGGGAGGGTAAACGCCGTGATCGCCGCCATGATCAAGAGCGCGCCGCTCCAGCCCGCCCCGGCGATGAGCTGCTGGCCGACGGGGGCCATCACGAACTGGCCGAACGAGCCGCCGGCGGTGGCGAGGCCGAAGGCCAAACTGCGTTTTTCCGGCGCGACCACGCGCCCGACCGCCCCCAGCACCACGGCGAAGGTCGTGCCCGAAAGCGCGAAGCCGATCAGCACCCCCGCGCCGAGGTCGAGGTGCCACGCCGCCGTGGCGTTGCCCATGACAAAGAGGCCGACGACATAGCCGGCGAGCCCGATCGCGACGACCCGGGCCGAGCCGAAGCGGTCGGCGACGGCGCCCATCACCGGCTGGAACGCGCCCCACATGATCTGCTGGATGGCGAGCGCGAAGCCGAAGGTTTCGCGCCCGATGCCGAGATCGGCGGCCATGGGCGAGAGAAACAGGCCGAAAGTCTGGCGCACGCCCATGCCGATGCTGACGATCAGCGCTCCGGCGACGACCACGATCCATACGGCGGCGGGCATGGCGGCGTTTCCTCTCCCGGTCACCCCCTTAGCTCCGCGGGGGTCCATGCTTCCGCAAAAGCTGGATTCCCGCTTTCGCGGGAATGACGACTGGTTGAGCCTTCATTCATCCAAGGCCGGTCGGCGAGACTACCCGACCGACCCGCGCGAGACCAGCGCAACCCGCCCGCGTTTCCGTAGGGTCAACTCTTCAATTCGGGAATATCCCGATAAAGATCGAGGGCTTCGGGATTGGCGAGCGCCTCCTTGTTCTTGACCGCGCGGCCGTGGATGACTTCGCGCACGGCGAGCTCGGTGATCTTGCCGTTTTTGGTGCGCGGGATGTCGGCGACCTGGACGATCCGGGCCGGCACATGGCGGGGCGAGCAGCCTTCGCGCACGTTGCGGCGGATTTTTTCGCGCAAAGGTTCGCCGAGGACGACGCCTTTTTTCAGCACCACGAACAGGATGACCCGGACGTCGTTATCCCAATCCTGTCCGACCGCGAGGCATTCTTGAACCGCGTCGAGGGTTTCGACCACGCGATAGATTTCGGCGGTGCCGATCCGCACCCCGCCCGGGTTGAGGGTGGCGTCCGAGCGGCCGTAGATGACGTAGCCGCCGTGTCCGGTGCGGGCGATCCAATCGCCGTGGTACCAGACGCCAGGAAACCGCTCGAAGTAGGCGGCGCGGTATTTGCCTCCCCCCGGGTCGTTCCAGAACCCGATCGGGAGCGAGGGAAACGGCCGGGTGCAAACCAGTTCTCCCTTCTCGCCCTCAGGAACCGGCCGGCCGTCCTCGCCGAACACCTCGATCGCCATGCCCAGTCCCGGTGCCTGGATTTCGCCCGGCCAGACGGGAGAACTGGGATCGCCGGCGACGAAGCAGCCGCAGATGTCGGTGCCGCCGGAGATGGAGGCGAGGTGTACGTCGGTCTTGATTTTTTCGTAGACGTAGTCGAATCCCTCGGGCGCGAGCGGCGAGCCGGTCGAAGTCAGGGTGCGGAGCGCGGCGAGGCGATGGGTCTTTTTCGGTTCAAGCCGCGCTTTCCGCGCGGCGTCGAGAAATTTGGCCGAGGTTCCGAACAAGGTCGCGCTCTCGGCATCGGCGAGATCGAACAGGACATTGCCGCCCGCGTGAAAGGGCGATCCGTCGTAGAGCAAGAGCGTCGAGAGCGCCGCCAGGCCCGAGACCAGCCAATTCCACATCATCCAGCCGGTTGTGGTGAAATACAAAATCCGGTCGCCGGCGCGGATATCGCAATGGAGCCGGTGCTCGACCGTATGCTTCAAAAGCGTTCCCCCGGCGCCGTGGACGATGCACTTCGGCACGCCGGTCGTCCCCGACGAATAAAGAATGTAAAGCGGATGATTGAAGGGAAGCGCGCGGAAGCGGGGCGGGCCCGGCGGGAACGGCGCGATGAAACGCTCCCAGGTCTCGGCCTTCGGGATCGCGGATAGCGCGCCGCCGCCCATGTATTCCGCCACCACCACCCGTTTGAGGCTCGGAATTTGCCGGGCGATCTCGGCGGTCTTGGCGAGGCAGTCGTGAATTTTGCCGTTGTAGACGTAGCCGTCCACGGCGAACAGCACCACCGGCGCGATCTGGCCGAAGCGATCGATTACGCCCCCTACTCCGAAGTCGGGCGAGCACGAAGTCCATGTCGCGCCGAGGCTCGCCGCCGCGAGCATGGCGATCACCGCTTCGGGCATGTTGGGGAGAAAGCCCGCGACCCGGTCGCCGGCCTGGACCCCGAGCCCTTCGAGCGCGGCGGCGACGCGGGACACGTCCGCGCGCAGCTCGCGCCAGCTCAGGCGCCGGCGCACCTCCGATTCGCCCCAGAACACGAGCGCGTCGCTCTCGTCGCCGCGCACCAGCAGATTTTCGGCGAAATTGAGCCGCGCGTCGGGAAAGAAAACCGCGCCGGGCATGCGGTCCTTGTCCCGGAGCACGACCTCGCCCCAGGTTTCCGCCTTGAGCCCGGCGAAATCCTTGAGCGCGACCCAGAATTTCTCCGGCTGCTCGATCGAGAAACGATGCAGCGCGGCATAGTCGGGCAGGCGCGCGCCGCAATCCCGCTCGATCCGGGCCCGGAACGCCGTCAAGTTGGATTCGCTAAGACGCGCGGCGCTCGGAATCCACAGCGGTCGCTCGGGCATTTGGATAAAACTCTAGGAGTTGATGCTTTCAGTCGGAACCGTCACCCCCGCGCAAGCGGGGGGCCACGCTTTTGAAAAAGCTGGATTCCCGCTTTCGCGGGAATGACAAGATGAACACATATAACCGCATCCCACTCTAGGATTTGATGGCGACGCGGAAGGGTTTCACTTCCACCGACTTCCAGACCCCGCCGGTAGAGTAGGGGTCGTTTTTCAACCAGGCATCCAAAGCGGCGCGGTCGGGAAAGTCCACCACCATCACCGAACCGATCATCTTGCCCTGCTCATCCATCATGGCGCCGGCGAGCAGCATTTCGTTTTTCTCCTTCATCTTGTGGGCGCCGGCGATGTGCGATTCGCGCGCCTTGAGGCGGCGTTCCAGCGCCTGTTCGTCCGTACCGTCGCGGGCGATGACGACGAATTGCATGGCGAAACCTCCCTCCCCCTGGTTTTCGCCGCCAGTATGGAAGCCCTCACTAGCCTTCGCAACCGGGCATGGGTGTGTTAAAAAGCCGCCCCGGCAACCGGTCAACATCGAAACGCGGCAAGGAGCGGCGGATGGACCCCAAGGGATGCGCGGCGATCGTGACGGGAGGGGCCTCGGGCCTCGGCGCGGCGACGGCCGAAGCGCTCGCCAGGGCCGGCGCGAAAGTCGCCGTTCTCGACTTGAAGAAAGAAGACGCCGAGAAAGTCGCCCGCGCGATCGGCGGCCTTGCGCTCGCGTGCGACGTGGCGGACGCGAACAGCGCCGAAGCCGCGGTCGCGGCGGCGCGCAAAGCGCATGGGCCGGCGCGCATCAACGTCAACTGCGCCGGCGTCTGGACCGCCGCCCGCACCGTCGGGCGCGAAGGACCGATGGCGCTGGAGGCATTCGCCCGCGTCGTCCAAATCAACCTGATCGGAACCTTCAACGTGCTCCGCCTCGCCGCCGCCGACATGGGCGCGGCCGAGCCGATGGGCGGGGGCGAGCGAGGCGTGATCGTCAATACCTCCTCGATCGCCGCGTTCGAAGGCCAGATCGGCCAAGCGGCCTACGCCGCTTCCAAGGGCGGCATTGCCTCGCTCACGCTCCCGGTCGCCCGCGAGTTCGCCAAGTCCGGCATCCGCGTCGTCGCCGTCGCGCCCGGCCTGTTCGCGACCCCGATGATGTTCGGGCTGCCCGAGGACGCGCAGAAGGTGCTGGGGGATTCAGTTCCTTTTCCCTCCCGGCTCGGCGATCCTAAGGAATTCGCCGAACTGGTCCTGCACATCGTCGCCAATCCCATGCTCAACGGTGTTAACATCCGCCTCGACGGCGCTCTTCGCCTGCCGCCGAAGTGATCCCATGTCCCGCAAGCCCCAGACCCCGCCCGATCTCGCCGATTTTGACCGGCTCGCGCGCGAGGCGCTGGCGCGCCTGCCCGAGCATCTCAAGCGCCACGTCGTCGACGTTCCGATCCGGATCGAGGAATTTCCCGACGCCGAGACGGAAGCGGAGATGGAGCTGGAAAGTCCGTTCGACCTGCTCGGTCTCTATCGCGGCGTATCGCTGGACCGCAAAAGCGTCTCCGATTCGCCCCACGACGTGGATATTATCTTTCTCTACCGCCGTCCGATCCTGGACTACTGGTCGGAATCGGGCGAAGACCTCTATCATGTCGTCCGCCATGTCCTGATCCACGAAATCGGCCACCACTTCGGCCTCTCGGACGAGGAAATGGAGCGCATCGAGGCCGAAGCATGACCGACCAGCCCGCCCCCTTCGCGACGCCGCTTCCCTGGCAAGCGCTGAGCGCGCCGTGCGACCACACCCGTCTCGGCTTCCGCAGCACCGAGGAAATCGGCGTCGCCGATGCCCCCATCGTCGGCCAGGACCGGGCGGTCGAGGCGGTCGCCTTCGCCATCGGCATGCCGCACGGGGGATTCAACCTGTTCGCGCTCGGCGAGGAAGGCACCGGGCGCGCCACCTTGGTGCGCCGGTTTCTCGAACGCGAGGCGGGAACCCGGCCGGTGCCGTCCGACTGGTGTTACGTCAACAACTTCGCCGACCACCGCCGGCCGAAGGCGTTGAGCCTGCCCGCCGGCCGAGGCCGCACCCTCCACGACGACATGAAGCGCCTGGTCGAGGAGCTGATCGTCGCCATTCCCGCCGCCTTCGAAAGCGACGACTATCGCAACCGCAAGAACGCGATTCAGGAACGCTTCAAGGAACGTCACGAAAAGGCGTTCGCCGCCCT
>MIAC01000206.1:3948-4044 GCA_001830475.1 Rhodospirillales bacterium RIFCSPLOWO2_12_FULL_67_15 | reverse complement strand
CGAAAACGGATTTCCGCTCGCGGTCATGGATTCGGCCGCGATAACCGTCTTGCGCACCGCGGCGGCGACCGGGCTTGCGGCTCGGGCCTTGGCGCG
>MIAC01000206.1:1138-3917 GCA_001830475.1 Rhodospirillales bacterium RIFCSPLOWO2_12_FULL_67_15 | reverse complement strand
CTCGGCGCCCAGAGCCGTGCCCAGCTCCGGGCGCTCGCGCTTGTTCGTCCGCTCGAGCGGGCCTTCGCCTACGACCTCGATCCCGTTCGCGCCCGGACGTTCGCCGACGAGATGACCGGGGAACTCGGCGTTCCAGTTCATGCCGCAGCCGATCTCGTCGCGGCGACGCGGATGAGCGACCTTATCGTCACGTGCACGCCCGCGCGGCGCTATTTTCTCGAACCCGATATGGTGCGCCCGGGCACGTTCATCGCCGCGGTCGGGTCCGATTCGGAGGACAAGCAGGAAATCGCGCCCGCCCTGATGGCGATGGCCAAGGTGGTGGCCGACGTGCGCGCGCAATGCGCCGAGTTCGGGGACCTCCATCACGCCATCGCCGCGGGCGCGATGCGCGCAAGCGACGTCCACGCCGAACTCGCCGACGTTCTCGCCGGGCGCCGGCCCGGCCGGGAAAATCCCGACGAAATCGCTGTGTTCGATTCGACCGGCACCGCGCTTCAGGACGTGGCGGCCGCGGTCGCGGTCCACGAACGCGCGTCCGCCGAGGGCGCCGGATTGCGCGTGCGCTTCGGCGGCCGGTGAAACCGATCACTCGCCTTCGACCGCGATCGGCACGCCCGGCTCGTTCTTGCTCGCGCGGATCGAGAGCGCGGACTTGACGTGGGTGACGTTGGCCGCGGGCGTGAGCCGGGTGGTGAGGAAGCGCTGGTAGTCCTCCCAGTCCCGGGCCACGATCTTGAGGAGAAAATCGGTTTCGCCCGCGAGCATGTGGCATTCGCGCACCTCGGGCCAGCTCCGGATCGTCCGCTCGAACGCCTCCAAATCGTGCTCGGCCTGGGAGGAAAGCCCGACTTGCGCGAACACCGTCACCTGATAGCCGAGCGCCTTGGAATTGATTTCGGCGTGGTAACCCTTGATCAGGCCGGCGTCCTCCAGCGCGCGCACGCGCCGGAGGCAAGGGGGAGCGGAAATGCCGGCGCGCTTGGCGAGCTCGACATTGGTCATGCGCCCGTCGGTCTGCAGGTCGGCGAGTATCCTCCGGTCGACGCGGTCGAGTTTCACTTTCTGGGGCATGGGGTTGCTGCCGGGGATGGCGCCCGGCCCTTCCGATCCCGGATGGGACGCAGGGTCCAGGAAGTTACTCCAAACGCCCCCGGCGGCGCAATTATATTACAAGCCCTGCATACGGTAGATACATCTGCCAAAGCCATGCGCGGCTTGCATGACGCGAAAGGCGAATTAAGTTGTCACCCAGGGGCAAGGGTCGGTTCGCCCGGTTCGGTCGCGTTCGATCTTGCTCCAACTTGGGCCCCCCGCCCGCTTCTTCTTGGCCTCGCCCGCGCTACTTTCGGAGTTTCAATGCCCGCCACCCACCACGCGCCCGTCCTGATCCTCGGCTCGGGTCCCGCCGGTTTAACCGCCGCCATCTACGCCGCCCGCGCCGCCCTCCAGCCGATGTTGGTCGCCGGCCTGCAGCCGGGCGGACAGATGACCATCACCACCGACGTCGAGAACTATCCCGGCTTCGCCGCGACGATCCAGGGTCCGTGGCTAATGGAGCAGATGCAAAAGCAGGCGGAGCACGTCGGCACCCGCTTCGTCCAGGATCAGATCGTCACGGCCGACTTGTCGCGCCGGCCGTTCGCGTGCACGGGCGATTCCGGCGACGTTTATACCGGCGATGCCCTGATCGTGGCGACGGGAGCGTCCGCCCGCTGGCTCGGAATTCCGGGCGAGGAGGCCTTGCGCGGCTTCGGCGTCTCGGCCTGCGCCACCTGCGACGGCTTTTTCTTCCGCGGCAAAAAGGTGGCGGTCGTGGGCGGCGGCAACACCGCGGTCGAGGAATCGCTGTTTCTCACCAACCATGCCACCCAGGTGACGCTGATCCACCGGCGCGATTCCTTGCGCGCGGAAAAGATCATGCAGACCCGCCTGTTCGCCAACCCGAAAGTCTCGGTCGTTTGGGACACGGTGGTGGAAGAGGTGCTGGGCTCGGGCACGCCCGCGGCATTGGCCTCGCTCAAGCTCCGCAACCTCAAGAACGGTGCAAGCTCGACACTCGCGGTGGATGGGCTGTTCGTGGCCATCGGTCATACGCCGAACACGGGACTGTTCAAAGACCAGCTCGCGATGGACCGCGAGGGCTACATCGTCGCGCGCCCCGGCAGCACGGAGACCAATATTCCGGGTGTCTTCGCAGCCGGCGATGTCCAGGACCGCGTGTTCCGCCAGGCCGTGACGGCAGCCGGAACCGGATGCATGAGCGCGATCGAGGCCGGGCACTTCCTCGCCCGCGCCGAGGCCGTGGCGCGCGCCGCGCAATGATGGCGAACGCACGGAAACAGGAGCAGCAGCGATGGGTTTGACAGCTTTGCGGGAGACCTCGCGGATGGACTGGGACAAGCTCCGCGTCTTTCACGCGGTGGCGGAGGCCGGCAGCTTCACCCACGCCGGCGAGAAGCTGAGCCTCAGCCAGTCGGCGGTCAGCCGCCAGATCGGCGCGCTGGAAGGCATGCTCAACGTGCCGCTGTTCCACCGCCACGCCCGGGGTCTGATCCTGACCGAGCAGGGCGAAATCCTGTTCCGCGCCGCGCACGAGATTTTCGCCAAGCTCGCCATGACCGAGGCGATGATCGCCGAGGCGCGCGAGAAGCCCGAAGGCCCGCTCAAGGTGACCACCACCGTCGCCTTCGGCTCGGTCTGGCTCACGCCCCGGATCCGGGAGTTTCTCTCGCTCTATCCGGACGTGGACGTTTCGCTGATTCTCGCCGACAACGAG
>MIAC01000206.1:159-1075 GCA_001830475.1 Rhodospirillales bacterium RIFCSPLOWO2_12_FULL_67_15 | reverse complement strand
CTGATCCAGCGCCACGTGCTGACGATGCGCTATCGCGTCTATGCCACGCCCGAGTACCTGAAGGAGCACGGCATGCCGAAAACGCCGCGGGATCTCGACAATCACCGCATCATCGTCTACGGCGAGGACGCGCGCCCGCCGGTTGCGAACCTGAACTGGCTTCTGGAAGTTGGCGCCCCTCCGGGCCGGCCGCGACGCGCCGTGCTGAAGGTGAACAGCGGCTTCGGCATCTTCCGCGCGGTCCAGAGCGGGCTCGGGATCGGGGCGCTGCCCGAATACATGAGCCACGAATCGAGCAACCTGGTCGAGATTCTGCCCGAAACGAAAGGGCCCACGGTGGAGATGTACTTCGTTTACCCCGAGGAACTGAAGGCCTCGAAGCGCGTCGTCGTCTTCCGCGATTGGCTGATTTCCAAACTCCGCTCGGCGAAATACGCCCCCGGGCTGATGGTCGCGGCGGACTGAGAAACGCCTTCGGAATCGTTTGCAAGTGCGAGCGTGCGTAAGAAAATTTTATTTATCTATTTCAATACGATAAAATTAGATCGGCGTTCGAAGCATGACTTACCGATTATGTTCCAACCTATACATGCGTGAAAAGCATATCTGGGTTGAAATATAAGCACTGCTTTGTCTCTGAAATTCAACGTAAATTCGCAATGTGTGATGTTGCATTGCAAAACTTCTTGCGTGGCAACATCCTTCGAATTTCCCGGTCCCAATGGGACCGGAGTCCAGTTCCGGGCGCAATGCCCGGAAGAAGGGACCGGTTTCCGGCCCCTTACGTCTCCCAGACGTGAAGCCTCCCTGTTAAACTCGCCGGGCCTTCGGGCCCGGCTTTTTTTTGGTTTTTCGCCGCCGCCGCCGCCGCCGCCGCCGCCGCCGCCGCCGGCGCGGCTACCCGGCCGTCTTTCCG
>MIAC01000206.1:0-115 GCA_001830475.1 Rhodospirillales bacterium RIFCSPLOWO2_12_FULL_67_15 | reverse complement strand
CGGCCCCCAAACGTATCCGGGCAACAAGGCGGATACGAGCATGAAGAACAATGTGACCGTCAACAGGACGGGGACGGCATAACGCTTGTGTTCGGGCCGGAACTTGAAGAGCAAG
>MIAC01000205.1:3881-4001 GCA_001830475.1 Rhodospirillales bacterium RIFCSPLOWO2_12_FULL_67_15 | reverse complement strand
CGCCCTCGCGGTCGGTGGTCGGGACGTTGTGGTCGGCGACCGCGAGCGTGGCGTCGGGCCGGCGCACACGGCGCTTGCTGACGCGCAGGCCCTCGAACGCCTGCGGGCTGGTGACTTCAT
>MIAC01000205.1:0-3594 GCA_001830475.1 Rhodospirillales bacterium RIFCSPLOWO2_12_FULL_67_15 | reverse complement strand
GCCGCGACGCCTGAGCCGGCGACGTAGCCCTCGGTCAGCTCGGTGATGCGGGCCTTCTTGCCGGAGCGGTCGCGCAGGTAATAGAGCTTGGCCCGGCGCACGGCGCCGCGGCGCAGCACCTCGATCGCGGCGACGGCGGGGGAATAGAGCGGAAACACGCGCTCGACCCCTTCGCCGTAGGAAATCTTGCGCACGGTGAAGGCGGAGTTGATTCCGGCGTTCTTGCGCGCGATGCACACGCCCTCGAACTGCTGGAGGCGGGTGCGCTCGCCCTCGACCACCTTGACGCTCACCTTCAGCGTGTCGCCGGGGCGGAATTCGGGCACCGGACGATCGGCCGACAGTTTGGCGAGGTTCTCGCTTTCGATCTGCTGCAACAGGTTCATGGCACGTGTTCCTTCTCCGACCAGGGTTGCGTTATTTTTCCGCGTAACTCCGCCACAGGTCGGGGCGGCGCTCGCGCGTGATCCGTTCCGCTTCGCGCGTGCGCCAGGCGCGGACCTTGGCGTGATGGCCGGAGACGAGAACCTCCGGCACCGCGCGGCCCTGCCACACCTGGGGGCGGGTGTAGTGGGGATACTCCAACAATCCCCGTTCGAAACTTTCCTCCGCGAGCGACGCGTCTTTGCCGACCACGCCCGGCAAAAGCCGCACGCAGGCGTCCAAGAGCGCGATCGCCGCCGGCTCGCCGCCCGAGAGCACGAAGTCGCCGAGACTGATCTCCTCGGGCGCCCGCGCCTCGATCGCCCGCTCGTCGACGCCTTCGTAGCGCCCGCACAAGAGCACGACGCCCGGCCCCTCGGCCAGCGCCCGCACCCGCGCCTGGTCGAGCCGCCGGCCCCGGGGGGTGAGAAACACGAGCGGCGCGTTGAAGTCGGCGCACGCATGGCCGACGCTTGCGTCGATCACGTCGGGCCTGAGCACCATGCCCGGCCCGCCGCCGAAGGGGGTGTCGTCGACGGAGCGGTGTTTATCGCCCGCGAAGTCCCGGATGTCCACGGTTTCCAGCCGCCAGTCGCCCCGTTCGAGGGCCTGGCCGGCGAGGGAAAGCCTAAGCGGACCCGGGAACATCTCGGGAAACAGCGTCAGGACCCGGGCGGTCCAGGGCGTGCGTTTGGCGGCGTTCATCGGCGCGCGCTCCCGGCTTTGCTCGCGGCGACAACAATTTCGTCGCGCTGCTCCAGCACCAGCTTGCCCGCGCTCAGGTCCACGGCGGCGATCGACGAAGCCGGCCAAAGCGTGCCGCCTTCGATTTCCAAAATCGCGCCGGCGCCGAAGTCGTGGATCGCGGCCACCCGGCCCAAGGGCCGGCCCTCCGTGTCCAGGGCGGCAAGCCCGAGCAGGTCGGCCTGGTAGAATTCGCCCGCCGCAAGCTCCGGCAGCGCCGCGCGCGGGACGTAAAGGTCCATGCCCTTGATCCGTTCGGCCCCGCTGCGGTCGGCGATGCCCGAAAGCCGGGCGATCACGCCGCCCCCGGTTTCCGCCACGACCGCAACGGCGAAGGAGCGGGTGCCGGAGGCGTCGGTGAGCGGGCCGTAAGCGGCGATGTCGCGCGCGCGCGCGGTGAAGGCGCGGATGCGCACCTCGCCCTTGAGTCCCCGGGCGCCGCCGACGCGGCCGAGGCAGATCCGGTCCTGGGAGGATCGAAGCGGCGATCGAAATTGTGGCGCGCGGACGGACATGCTCGTTTCCTTCGGCGGTCCTCAGCCGGCCTGGGCTTCGGCCGGAGCGGGCGCCGCGGCCTTCGCCGCCGCTTCGGATTCCTCTTTGGCCTTCGCCCCGGCTTCGGTAGCTGCCTTTGCCCCGGCTTCGGCCTGGGCCTTGAGGCGCTCCTGGGTCTTGGCCCGGGGCGCGCTCTTCTTCGGCTGCTCGCGGATCACGGGCTGTTCGCCGGCGCCGGCCTGGAACAAAAAGAGGGCGATGCGCTCGCTCGGCGTGGCGCCGAGCCCGAGCCAATGCTTGATGCGATCGAGCTTCAGGACGACGCGGTCCTTGGCGTCCTTGGCCAGCATCGGATTGTAGGTGCCGAGCCGCTCGATGAACCGGCCGTCGCGAGGGCTGCGCGAATCGGCGACGACGATGTGGAAGAAGGGGCGCTTCTTCGCCCCGGCGCGCGACATGCGGATTTTCAATGCCATCGGGAGTGTGGTCCTTTCCTAGGGGTGGAAGTTCAAGTCCTGGATTGCAATTGTCTCAGCGGCCGAACGTGGGCGGCCCGAACCCCGGCGGCAGCCGCCCGCCCATGAGCCCGCGCCCGCCCATCTTGGCCGCCTGTTTCATCATCGCGGCCGCGTGCTCGAACTGCTTGATCAGGCGGTTGACGTCCTGAACCGTGGTGCCGGAGCCTCGCGCGATGCGCTTGCGCCGCGAGGCGTTGAGAACTTTCGGATTGCGCCGCTCAGCTCCCGTCATGGAGAGAATGATCGCTTCCTGTCGGGCGAGCATCCGGTCGTTGACGTTGGCGGCGGCGAGCTGGTTCTTGACCTTGGCGATGCCGGGCAGCATGCCGAGCAGGCCCTGGATATCGCCCATCTTGCGCAACTGGCGGAATTGATCGGCCATGTCCTGGAGCGAGAACTGGCCCTTCATCATCTTGGCGGCGAGCTTTTCCGCGTCTTCCTTCGCCACCGCCTCGGAGGCTTTCTCGACCAGGCCGACGATGTCGCCCATGCCCAGGATCGAGCCGGCGATGCGCTGGGCGTTGAAGGGCTCCAAGGCGTCCAGTTTCTCGCCGACGCCGATCAGCTTGATCGGGCAGCCGGTGACCGCGCGCGCCGACAGCGCCGCGCCGCCGCGGGCGTCGCCGTCGACCCGGGTCAGGACGATGCCGGTGAGGCCGACGCGCCGGTGAAAGGCGCTCGCGACGTTGATCGCGTCCTGGCCGGTCATGGCGTCGGCGACCAGCAGCGTCTCGATCGGTTGCGCCGCGTCGCGGACCGCCGCGGCTTCGTCCATCATTTCTTCGTCGAGGGCAAGCCTTCCTGCTGTATCCAGAAGCACCACGTCGAACGCCTCGCGCCTGGCGGTCTCGAGCGCCCGCCTGGCGATGGCGACGGGGCGCTCGCCCAAAACCGGCGTCAGCGTGCGGATGCCGGTCTGAGTCCCGAGTTGCGCGAGCTGCTGCTGCGCCGCCGGCCGGTAGACGTCGAGGGAAGCCATCAGGGTTTTCTTGCGCTCGCGCTTTTCGAGCCGGAGCGCGAGCTTGGCGGTCGTCGTCGTCTTGCCCGAGCCCTGCAACCCAAGCATGAGGATCGCGGCGGGCGGATTGGTGCCGGTCTGGATCGCGGCTTCGCCCGCACCGCCCAAGGTTTCGACCAGGGCGTCGTGGACGATCTTCACCACCATCTGGCCGGGGGTGACGCTGCGGAGCACGTCCTGGCCCAAGGCGCGTTCGCGCACGCGGCCGAGAAAGTCCTTGGCGACGGGCAACGCGACGTCGGCTTCCAAGAGCGCGACGCGAACCTCGCGCAACGCCTCGTCGACGTCGGATTCCGCGATCACGCCGCGTTTCTTCAGGCGGTCGAGGATTCCGGTCAGCTTTGCGCTCAGTCCGTCGAACATCGGGGTCCTTGAAAGCAACAAAAAGCGCCAGTG
>MIAC01000204.1:8165-11838 GCA_001830475.1 Rhodospirillales bacterium RIFCSPLOWO2_12_FULL_67_15 | reverse complement strand
CTGCTCGCTCGGCCAGATCACGCACGCCCTGTTCGAGGCCGGCGGCCAGTACCGGCGCAATATGTAGGGCACCGCCGGTGCCCGAAATCCTGTTTGAACTGCACTACGTGGGTCGGGTCGTGCGCGTGACCGCGATCGATCCCGCGACCGGGATCGAGGTCGTCTCCGTCGGCGACGCCGAGCGTAGCATCGCGGCGTTGAAGCGCCTCGCCGCGCGCAAGCTCATGTACGTCCTCAAGCGCCGGCGCGCGAAGGAACTTGCCGAGCGCAAGGAGGGGGGAGAAACCGCTTGACTGGGCACCGGCCTCGGCTACCGTCGTCGGGCCATTAAAAAGCAGAAAGGAATGTCTGATTAAGTTGGACCCGTCATGCCCGCGAAAGCGGGCATCCATCAGAAAATATTCATACAAGCTGGACCCCCGCTTGCGCGGGGGGGACGAGTAGGGGACTTATTCAGAGGTTCCTAAAATAAGCGGTCCGGGACACGCATCCCGGATCCGGCGGCGGGGCGGGCGGATGGAGTACTTCACCCAGCAACTGATCAACGGCGTCACCCTGGGCGCGATCTACGCGCTCATCGCCATCGGCTACACGATGGTGTACGGCATCATCGGCATGATCAATTTCGCCCACGGCGAAGTTTTCATGATCGGCGCGTTCATTTCCATCATCACCTTCCTGCTGCTCGGCCTGTTCGGCATCACCTGGGCGCCGTTCGCCATCCTGGTCGCGCTGCTCGCGACCATGGCGCTGACGCCGCTCTACGGCTGGGCGCTGGAGCGCCTCGCCTACCGGCCCTTGCGCCATTCGCCCCGCCTCGCCGCCCTGATCACCGCGATCGGCATGTCCATTTTCCTTCAGAACTACGTCCAGCTCGTTCAAGGCGCGCGGATCAAGCCGCTGCAATCCCTCGTCACCGGCGGAATCGAGATCATGCAACGCGGCGACTTCGTCGTGACGCTCGGCTACATGCAAATCCTGATCGTCGTCTTGACCGTCGTGCTGATGGCCGCCTTCACCCTTCTGATCCAGCGCACCGCGTTGGGCCGAGCGCAGCGCGCCTGCGAGCAGGACTTGAAGATGGCGGCGCTGGTCGGCGTGGACGTGGACCGTACCATCGCGGCTACCTTCGTCATGGGCGCGGCGCTCGCCTCGGTCGCCGGCCTGATCTTCCTGTTGTACTACGGCGTGGTCGATTTTTTCATCGGCTTCAACGCCGGCATCAAGGCGTTCACCGCCGCCGTGCTCGGCGGGATCGGCTCCTTGCCCGGCGCCATGCTCGGCGGGCTCCTGATCGGATTGATCGAGGCGTTCTGGTCGGCCTATTTCTCGGTCGAATACAAGGATGTCGCCGCTTTCACCGTGCTGGTCATGGTGCTGATATTCCGCCCCACCGGCCTGCTCGGCAAGCCGGATATCGAAAAGGTCTGAAGCGATGGCCGGGGCGCGGGGAGGGAGCAGGAACGACCCGGCGCCGGATGGCACCGGCGCCCTCTTCCGCGAAGCCGGGTTGGCCGGCCTTCTCGTCTTCGGTCTCGCCGCCGCGTTGGTCGGCGTGCGCGTCCAGGACGGAGCCGCAAGCGCGATCGCGCCGCTCGCCTTCCGCTTCGACGACGCCTTCACCGCCGCCGCTGCCGCCGCGTTGGGGCGGCTCGGCGTGGCGCTTTTGCGCGCGGGGCTCGCGGCGCCGGTGCTGGCGGGCGGGACCGCCGTCGCGTTTGCGGTCGCGCTCGCGCAAGTCTTCTTCCCGGCGCATCCGCTTTTGCTCGCGCTTCTTTTCGACACCGCCATGCCCAACTGGCTGGTCGCGCTGTTCGCCGGCTTTCTCGCGCTCGCGGCCGGCTGGCGGCTCCGTCACGCGCCGCTCGCGATCGTGAGCGAAACCGCGGCGCGCGAGGCGGCGATGGATCGCATCGGCGCCGAGGTGCAGCGCTGGGCGCGCTACGCCGGCCCGCTGATCTTTTTGCTGGCGCTCGCCTTGCCGCTGATGCCGTTCGCCGACCGCCGCCTGGTCGACGTCGCCATTCTCGTCGTCACCTACATCATGCTGGGCTGGGGACTGAACGTCGTCGTCGGGCTGGCGGGGCTGTTGGACCTCGGCTACGTCGCCTTCTACGCGATCGGCGCATACGCGTACGCGCTGCTCGCCAAGTACGTCGGCTTGAGCTTCTGGCTCTGCCTGCCGTTCGCCGGGATCATGGCCGCATTCGCCGGTCTTCTGCTCGGCTTTCCGGTGCTGCGCCTGCGCGGCGATTACCTCGCCATCGTCACGCTCGGCTTCGGCGAGATGATCCGCATCATCTTGCTCAACTGGTACCAGTTCACCGGCGGTCCCAACGGCGTGAGCGGCGTTCCCCGCCCGTCCTTTTTCGGCCTGCCGTTCACCGAGAGCCCGCCCGAAGGCGGCCATTCGTTCCACACCTTCGTCGGCCTGTTCTGGCCGTTGTCAATTTCGCCCACGGCGAAGTTTTCATGATCGGCGCGTTCATTTCCATCATCACCTTCCTGCTGCTCGGCCTGTTCGGCATCACCTGGGCGCCGTTCGCCATCCTGGTCGCGCTGCTCGCGACCATGGCGCTGACGCCGCTCTACGGCTGGGCGCTGGAGCGCCTCGCCTACCGGCCCTTGCGCCATTCGCCCCGCCTCGCCGCCCTGATCACCGCGATCGGCATGTCCATTTTCCTTCAGAACTACGTCCAGCTCGTTCAAGGCGCGCGGATCAAGCCGCTGCAATCCCTCGTCACCGGCGGAATCGAGATCATGCAACGTGGCGACTTCGTCGTGACGCTCGGCTACATGCAAATCCTGATCGTCGTCTTGACCGTCGTGCTGATGGCCGCCTTCACCCTTCTGATCCAGCGCACCGCGTTGGGCCGAGCGCAGCGCGCCTGCGAGCAGGACTTGAAGATGGCGGCGCTGGTCGGCGTGGACGTGGACCGTACCATCGCGGCTACCTTCGTCATGGGCGCGGCGCTCGCCTCGGTCGCCGGCCTGATCTTCCTGTTGTACTACGGCGTGGTCGATTTTTTCATCGGCTTCAACGCCGGCATCAAGGCGTTCACCGCCGCCGTGCTCGGCGGGATCGGCTCCTTGCCCGGCGCCATGCTCGGCGGGCTCCTGATCGGATTGATCGAGGCGTTCTGGTCGGCCTATTTCTCGGTCGAATACAAGGATGTCGCCGCTTTCACCGTGCTGGTCATGGTGCTGATATTCCGCCCCACCGGCCTGCTCGGCAAGCCGGATATCGAAAAGGTCTGAAGCGATGGCCGGGGCGCGGGGAGGGAGCAGGAACGACCCGGCGCCGGATGGCACCGGCGCCCTCTTCCGCGAAGCCGGGTTGGCCGGCCTTCTCGTCTTCGGACTCGCCGCCGCGTTGGTCGGCGTGCGCGTCCAGGACGGAGCCGCAAGCGCGATCGCGCCGCTCGCCTTCCGCTTCGACGACGCCTTCACCGCCGCCGCTGCCGCCGCGTTGGGGCGGCTCGGCGTGGCGCTTTTGCGCGCGGGGCTCGCGGCGCCGGTGCTGGCGGGCGGGACCGCCGTCGCGTTTGCGGTCGCGCTCGCGCAAGTCTTCTTCCCGGCGCATCCGCTTTTGCTCGCGCTTCTTTTCGACACCGCCATGCCCAACTGGCTGGTCGCGCTGTTCGCCGGCTTTCTCGCGCTCGCGGCCGGCTGG
>MIAC01000204.1:0-8144 GCA_001830475.1 Rhodospirillales bacterium RIFCSPLOWO2_12_FULL_67_15 | reverse complement strand
GCGGTCGTGAGCGGGGCCGCCGCGCGCGAGGCGGCGATGGATCGGATCGGCGCCGAGGTGCAGCGCTGGGCGCGCTACGCCGGCCCGCTGATCTTTTTGCTGGCGCTCGCCTTGCCGCTGATGCCGTTCGCCGACCGCCGCCTGGTCGACGTCGCCATTCTCGTCGTCACCTACATCATGCTGGGCTGGGGACTGAACGTCGTCGTCGGGCTGGCGGGGCTGTTGGACCTCGGCTACGTCGCCTTCTACGCGATCGGCGCATACGCGTACGCGCTGCTCGCCAAGTACGTCGGCTTGAGCTTCTGGCTCTGCCTGCCGTTCGCCGGGATCATGGCCGCATTCGCCGGTCTTCTGCTCGGCTTTCCGGTGCTGCGCCTGCGCGGCGATTACCTCGCCATCGTCACGCTCGGCTTCGGCGAGATGATCCGCATCATCTTGCTCAACTGGTACCAGTTCACCGGCGGTCCCAACGGCGTGAGCGGCGTTCCCCGCCCGTCCTTTTTCGGCCTGCCGTTCACCGAGAGCCCGCCCGAAGGCGGCCATTCGTTCCACACCTTCGTCGGCCTGTTCTGGCCGTTGGACTTTTCGCCCACGCACCGGATCGTGTTCCTCTATTACGTGATCCTGGCGATGGCCATGATCACCAACCTGTTCACGCTCCGCATCCGCCGCCTGCCGATCGGGCGCGCCTGGGAGGCGCTGCGCGAGGACGAGACCGCCTGCCGCTCGCTCGGCATCAACCCGACCAACACCAAGCTGACCGCGTTCGCCATCGGCGCCGGCTTCGGCGGGTTCGCGGGCGCCTTCTTCGCCACCCGCCAGGGTTTCGTCAGCCCGGAAAGCTTTTCCTTCATCGAATCCGCCGTCATCCTCGCCATCGTCGTGCTCGGGGGCATGGGCAGCCAGATCGGCGTGGTGCTGGCGGCGGTGCTGTTGATCGGGCTGCCCGAATTCTTCCGCGATTTGCACCAGTACCGCATGATCGCCTTCGGCGCGGCGATGGTCGGGATCATGCTCTGGCGCCCGGCCGGCCTGCTCGCGCACCGCGAGCCGACGATGCGACTTGCCGAAACAAAAAGCGGAGGGATTCCGTGACCGCGGCCCTTCCGCTGCTGACGGTCGAGCACCTGACCATGCGCTTCGGCGGGCTGGTCGCGGTGGACGACGTTTCGTTCGCGGCCGAGACCGGACGCATCACCGCGATCATCGGCCCCAACGGCGCGGGCAAGACCACCTTGTTCAACTGCCTGACCGGATTTTACGCGCCGACCAGCGGTCTGATGCGCCTGGTCCACGGCGGCGGCGAATTCCTGCTCGAGCGGATGGAGGGCTTCCGCATCGCCGCGAGGGCCAAAGTCGCGCGCACCTTCCAGAACATCCGACTCTTTCGCGGCATGTCGGTGCTGGAAAACCTGATCGTCGCGCAGCACAACGAACTCATGCGCGCGTCGGGCTACACCCTCGCCGGACTGTTCGGCCTCGGCGTCTACCGCAAGGCCGAACGGCAAGCGGTCGAGCGGGCGCGCTATTGGCTGGAGCGGATCGGGCTGACGGCCCGGGCCGACGCCGACGCCGGCAGCCTGCCCTATGGCGACCAGCGCCTCCTCGAAATCGCGCGCGCCATGTGCACCGAGCCGAAACTCCTGTGCCTGGACGAGCCGGCGGCGGGCCTGAACGCGCGCGAGTCCGCCGATCTCAACGCCCTGCTCACGTTCATCCGCGATCGCCACGGCATCGGCGTATTGTTGATCGAACACGACATGGGCGTGGTGATGTCCATTTCCGACCGGGTCGTCGTCCTCGACTACGGCCGCAAGATCGCCGAAGGGCCGCCCGAGGACGTGCGCCGCGATCCGGCCGTGATCCGCGCCTATCTCGGCCAGGAGGAGGGCGCGGCATGACGACCCTGCTGTCCCTCTCCGGCGTTCGGACCTCGTATGGCAACATCGAGGCTTTGCATGGCGTGGATCTCGAAGTGCGCGAGGGCGAGATCGTGACCCTGATCGGCGCCAACGGCGCGGGCAAGTCCACGCTCCTGATGACGGTTTGCGGCAATCCGCCCGTCGCGCACGGCCAAATCCTCTTCGCCGGCCGCGACATCACCCGGATGCCGACCCACGCCATCGTCCGCCTCGGCATCTCCCAGGCCCCGGAAGGACGGCGCATCTTCCCGCGCATGACGGTGATGGAGAATCTCCTGATGGGCGCCGTCGCCGCTCCCCCGGGCGCGAAGGCGCCCAAACCGAATGACTCGGCGGCGTCGTGCGAAGGCACGCCTAGCGGCGTGACGCCCGCGCCCGGTCTTTCGTCTGGGCGGCCTGCGCCGCCGGCCGGGAATGGCGATGGCGCCGCCGCCGATCTCGAGCGCGCGTTCCGCCTGTTTCCCTTGCTCGAGGAACGCCGAGAGCAGAGCGGGGGAACGCTCTCGGGCGGCGAGCAGCAGATGCTCGCCATCGCGCGGGCCTTGATGAGCCGGCCGCGCCTGCTTCTGCTCGACGAACCTTCGCTCGGACTCGCGCCGCTCCTGGTGCGCCAGATCTTCGATGCCATCGCGCGGCTCAACCGCGACGAGGGAACCGCCATCCTGCTGGTCGAGCAGCACGCGCACCAGGCGCTGCGCCTCGCCCATCGCGGCTACGTCATGGCCAATGGCCGCATCGTGCTCTCGGGTGGCGGCTCGGAACTTCTCGCCAACCCCGAAGTGCGCGCGGCCTATCTCGAAGGCGGCGTCGGCGTTCGGCCGGCGGGAGAAGGGGCGTCGTGAGCCACTGGCCGATCCTCGATGCGCCGCTCCCGGTATTCATCGGGCTGACGGTGATCGGCCTGGGCTTCGCCGCGATCATGATCGGCCAGGCGCTCGCCCTCGCGTGGAAACCGGCGTGGCAAGTCGTCGGCTACGGCCTGTTGCTCGGCGTGAGCGACCGGTTTCTCACCTTCGCGCTGTTCCAGGGAAAGCTTCTCTCGCTCACCGGCTATCTCGCCGACACCGCGGTTCTGGTCGCGATCGTGCTCGTCGCCTTCCGTATCAACCGGGCGCACCGGATGGCGAGCCAATATCCCTGGCTCTATCGCCGCGACGGCCTGTTCAACTGGCGCGCCGTCGGTCCGGACGGGAAAAACGGGACAAATTCGCCCCCCTGACGCGGGAGCGGAAAATCGGCTAAAATCGTTCTCCGAACGGCCCGCCCGTATGCGGGCCGCAAAAAAGTCTTGCACGGAAGGGTGGCCCGCCTCCGGGATCGCCCGTTGTCAACAGGGAAGGAGCCCCCCATGCGATCGACCAGAATAGTTCTGCTTGCCGCCGGCGTGCTCGTCGCGGGCGCGCTCGCCGCGCGCGCCGACTTCAACATCGCCGTCAACGGACCGATGACCGGCGGCGAGGCCGCCTTCGGCGACCAGATGAAGCGCGGCGCCGAGATGGCGGTCGCCGACATCAACGCCAAGGGCGGCGTGATGGGACAGAAACTCAAGCTTTTCATCGGCGACGACGCCTGCGATCCGAAGCAGGCGGTCGCCGTCGCCAACAAGGCGGTCAGCGACAAGGTCGTGTTCGTCGCCGGACACTTCTGCTCGTCGAGTTCGATCCCGGCGTCCGACGTCTACAACGAAGCCGGCATGGTGCAGATTTCGCCCGCCTCCACCAATCCGATGCTGACCGAAAAAGGCCTCTGGAACGTGTTCCGTACCTGCGGCCGCGACGACCAGCAGGGCTTCGTCGCGGGCAACTTCATCGCCGACAAGCTCAAGGGCAAGAAGGTCGCGATCCTCCACGACAAGACCGCTTACGGCAAAGGCCTCGCCGACGAAACCAAGAAGCAGCTCAACAAGCGCGGCGTGACCGAAGCGATGTACGAGGCCTACAACAAGGGCGACAAGGACTTCAAGGCGCTGGTCAGCAAGATGCAAGGCGCCAAGATCGAGGTGGTTTACGTCGGCGGCTACCACTCGGAGGCCGGCCTGATCATCCGCCAGGCGAACGACCAGGGCTATAAGCCGCAGCTCGTCTCCGGCGACGCGCTGGTGACCGACGAATTCTGGAAGATCACCGGCCCCGCGGGCGAGGGCACGCTGATGACCTTCAGCCCGGATCCGCGCCGCAACAAGGAAGCGGCGGGCGTCGTCGCCGCCTTCAAGAAGGCCAACTACGACCCCGAGGGCTACACCCTCTACACCTACGCCGCGGTCCAGGCGTGGGCCAACGCCGTCACCCAGGCCAAATCCACCGACGGCAAGAAGGTGGCCGCGGCCCTCAAGGCCGGCAGGCACAACACCGTGCTCGGCGGAATCGGCTTCGACAAGAAGGGCGACGTGACCGGCGCCGATTACGTTTTCTATCGGTGGAAGGCCGGCAAGTACGACTACAACTGATCCTCGTCTCGAGGACATGCCCTGGTTCGACCCGGCGGTCCCAAGGACCGCCGGGTTTTTCTTCTTCCCCGTCCCTGTTCGTTCATTCCCAGCCCCCTAGGGATAGGCGTTCCGCCATCTTCTTGTAGCCGGTTGGCAGCCGGTTTCGACATATGGTATCTAATTGTCCCGTTTTTCTCCGATTCCCAAGGATTCCGGTCAGGTCTTGCCGATGCCCGAAACCATCGCCATCGCCAGCGATCACGCCGGCGTCGAGCTGAAGGCGCTGCTCAAGAAGGATTTGGGCGAGGCCGGCTTTGCCGTCCTCGACCTCGGGACCGAGGGGCTTAAGTCGGTGGATTACCCCGACTTCGCCGACAAGCTCGCCCAAGCGATCCGCGACGGACAGGCTGGGCGCGGCGTGCTGGTCTGCGGCAGCGGCATCGGCATCTCGATCGCCGCCAACCGGCACCCCGAGGTGCGCGCGGCGCTGGTTCACGACGCGCTCGGGGCGCGCATGTCGCGCCAGCACAACGACGCCAACGTCATCTGTTTCGGCGGACGCATGATCGGCCCGGAAGTCGCCCGCGATTGCCTCAAGGTTTTTCTCGCCACCGAGTTCGAGGGCGGCCGCCACGCGGGGCGCGTGGCCAAGCTCTCTCCGCCCCGTCGCTCCTGAAACTGCCGCGTCCAGCAACCGTAACCCCAGCCGAGGAAAAATCATGTCCGTCCAAGCGTCCGCCGCCCGTTCCGCGACCGAGGAAACTTTCTTCACCGAACCCCTCGCCGCGCGCGATCCGGAAATCCACGCCGCCATCGCCAAGGAACTCGCGCGCCAGCGCGATCAGATCGAACTGATCGCCTCGGAAAACATCGTCTCGCGGGCGGTCCTGGAGGCGCAAGGCTCCATCCTGACCAACAAGTACGCCGAAGGGCTTCCCGGCAAGCGCTATTACGGCGGGTGCGAGTTCGTGGACATCGCCGAGACTCTCGCCATCGAGCGGGCCAAGAAACTGTTCGGCTGCGAGTTCGCCAACGTTCAGCCCCATTCCGGCGCCCAGGCCAACAACGCGGTAATGATGGCGCTGCTCGCTCCGGGCGACCCGATCCTCGGCCTTTCGCTCGCCGCCGGCGGGCATCTCACCCACGGCGCGCCCATGTCGCTCTCGGGCAAGTGGTTCAAGGCCCATCAGTACGGCGTGCGGCGCCAGGACTCGCTGATCGACTTCGACGAGGTCGAGCGGCTCGCGCGCGAGCACCGGCCGAAGCTGATCATCGCCGGCGGCTCGGCTTATCCCCGCGTGATCGATTTCGCCCGTTTCCGCCGGATCGCGGACGAAATCGGCGCCTATTTCATGGTCGACATGGCGCACTTCGCCGGGCTCTCCGCCGCCGGCGTCTATCCCAACCCGGTGCCGCACGCCCACGTCGTCACCACCACCACCCACAAGACGCTGCGCGGACCTCGCGGCGGCATGATCTTGAGCAACGACCCCGAAATCGCCAAGAAGATCAACAGCGCCGTCTTCCCCGGCACCCAGGGCGGGCCCTTGATGCACGTGATCGCCGCCAAGGCGGTCGCCTTCGGCGAGGCGCTCGACCCGGCGTTCAAGGTTTACGCCCAGAACGTCGTCGAGAACGCCAAGATTCTCGCCAGGGCGCTCCAGGAACGCGGCTTCGACATCGTCTCGGGCGGCACGGATTCCCACCTGATGCTGGTGGATTTGCGCCCGAAGAAACTCACCGGCAAGGCGGCCGAGGCGAGCCTGGATCGCGCCCACATCACCTGCAACAAGAACGGCATCCCGTTCGACCCGGAAAAACCGACGATCACCTCGGGCATCCGGCTCGGCACGCCCGCCGGCACCAGCCGCGGCTTCGGCGCCGCCGAGTTCCGCCACGTCGGCGACTTGATCGCCGACGTGCTCGACGCGCTCGCGGCGCATCCGGACGACAATGGCAGGGCCGAGGCGGGCGCGCGGGACAAGGTTCACGATCTCTGCCGGCGTTTTCCCATTTATCCCAATCTTTGAATAATACGTTTCTGCCGGCGCGCCCACGCCGGCCCAGGGGAGGAGCTAGCTCATGCGTTGTCCGTTTTGCGGCCACGAAGATACCCAGGTGAAGGATTCGCGCCCGACCGAGGACAACGCCGCCATCCGCCGGCGGCGCTATTGCGCGGCGTGCGGATCGCGCTTCACCACCTTCGAGCGCATCCAATTGCGCGAGCTGATGGTCATCAAGAGCAGCGGCGAAAAGGTTCCCTTCGACCGCGACAAGCTGCTGCGCTCGCTCAAGATCGCGCTGCGCAAGCGCCCCGTCGAGGACGAACGGATCGAGCGCCTGGTCAACAGTATTCAGCGCCGCCTGGAGACCTTGGGCGAGAACGAAATTCCAACCAAGGTCGTCGGCGAAATGGTGATGGACCAGCTCAAGGAGCTGGACCCGGTCGCCTATGTCCGTTTCGCTTCCGTCTACCGCAATTTCCGCGAAGCGAAGGATTTCGAGGAATTCGTAGGCAAGCTTGGCGATACCCGCTGACAAAAATAAAGATAGCGCGCGCGATTCCGCCAACATGCGCTCGGCGCTCGCGCTTGCGCGCCGGGGCTTAGGGAACGTCTGGCCTAACCCGGCGGTCGGCTGCGTGCTGGTTCGCGAAAACGAATCCGGCGAGGAAACGGGCGGACGCGCGGGGCGCGTGGTCGGGCGCGGCTGGACCCAGCCCGGCGGCCGTCCCCACGCCGAGACCGAGGCGCTGGCCCGCGCCGGCGCGCTCGCCCGCGGCGCGACCGCCTACGTCACGCTCGAGCCTTGCGCTCATCACGGCGCCACGCCGCCGTGCGCGGACGCCTTGATCGCCGCAGGCGTCGCCCGCGTCGTCGCGGCGATCGAGGATCCCGACCCGCGCGTCGCGGGCCTCGGCCTCGCCCGCCTCGCCGCGGCCGGAATCGAGGTGTTGCGCGGCGTCGGCGCGGTCGAGGCCGCCGAGATCAACGCCGGGTTTTTCCTCCGCGTGCGCGCCGGCCGGCCGCTCATCACCCTCAAGCTCGCCTCGACCCTCGATGGCCGCATCGCCGCCCCGGACGGCGAGAGCCGCTGGATCACCGGCGAGGACGCCCGCGCCCGGGCGCATGTGCTGCGCGCCGAGCACGACGCGATCATGATCGGCTCCGGCACCGCTCTCGCCGACGATCCCGAACTCACGTGCCGTTTGCCCGGCTTCGCCGGCGGCCGCCGCCAGCCGGTGCGCATCGTCATGGACGGCCGCTTGCGCCTGCCGCCCGAGGCGCGGCTGGCGCGCACCGCCAGCGAGGTTCCGACCTGGGTGGTGACGGCGGCGGGCGCGGACACGACGAAGAAGAAGGCGCTCGCCGCGCTCGGCGTCGAAATCGTCGAAGTTCCGGCCGGCCCGGACGGCCGCATCGAAGCCAAGGCCGCGCTCGCCGAACTCGGCCAGAAGGGCCTGACGCGCGTGCTGGTGGAAGGGGGCGGCACGCTCGCCGCCGCGCTCCTCAAGGCCGATCTCGTCGATCGCATGGCCTGGTTCCATGCGCCCTCGGTGCTCGGCGGCGAGGGCCGTCCCGCCGTCGGCGCGCTCGCGCTCGCCGCGCTCGCCGAGATGCCGCGCTTCGCGCCCGTCGCCCGCACCGCCGCCGGCGTCGACGGCCTTGTCACCTTCCGCCGGATTGATGGATAACAGCCCATGTTCACCGGCATCGTCGCTGACCTCGGCCGCGTCCGGGCGATCACGCCCGGCGGTCCCATGCCGCCAGAGCATGTTCATGCTGACTGGAATC
>MIAC01000203.1:4230-6478 GCA_001830475.1 Rhodospirillales bacterium RIFCSPLOWO2_12_FULL_67_15 | reverse complement strand
CGGCTGAATACATTTTGGATCAAGTTAAACAAGGCGCGCTGAGAAATCCAATCGGCACGGTTTTAACGGAGCCTGATGAAAAAGAAAAAGAGCAAATTAAGGATGCCCGCCACCGCATGTTTTTCGGTTTTGGATATTTCTTCCTTTCTCTATTCAAAATTAAAAATCCGGCCTTCAAAGAAGAGAAAGAATGGCGATTGGTTTCAGTTCAGCCTAAGGATACCGCATACACCGGGCTAAGCTATCGTTCCGATGAAAAACGAGTGATTCCTTATTTTCCTTTTTCTCTAAACGACGAAGGTTTTAAATCAATCAAGGAAATTTGGCTTGGGCCGCGCAACATAACTCCCAAATCTATTGTCGAAGAAATGCTGAAGGAATACGGCCTGACAGGGGTTAAGATTGAAGTTTCCTCCGCTTCGTATCGTTAAATATCACAAAAATAAAACTACTCGCTCATCCTCCCCCACTCGTCCTCGTCGATCGTCTTGACGCCCAACGCGCGCGCTTTCTTGGCTTTCGAGCCGGCATCCGCTCCCACCACCACCAAGTCCGTCTTGGCCGAGACCGTCCCTGAGACCTTGGCGCCGAGCGCCTCGGCGCGGGCCTTGGCTTCGCTCCGGCTCATGCTTGCGAGGGTGCCGGTGAAGACGACGGTCTTGCCCGCGAGCGGCGAAGCCGCGACCTTGGGCGCGACGAAATCCTCGACCGTCACCTCCTTCGCTAGTTCGGCCAGGGCCTCGCGGTTTTTCTTCTCGGCCGCGAACTCGATCAGGTCGGCGGCGAGCGAAGGCCCGATCCCCTCGATCGCGGTCAAATCGCGGTAGGCCTCCGAGTCCGCGTCATGGGCTGCCTCCATCGCCTTCCACCAGCTTTTGAGCGTGCCGTAGTGCTTCGCCAACAGCTTCGCCGTCGCCTGCCCGACCTGGGGGATGCCGAGCGCGTAGATGAAGCGCGCGAGCGAAATCGTCCGCCGCGCCTCGATCGCCGCCATCAAATTCGCCGCCGATTTTTCGCCCCAGCCCTCGCGCGCCGCGATCTCGGCTTCGCGGCGGCGCAAACGGAACACGTCGGCGGGGGTTTCGATCAGCCCTTCCTTCCAGAACGCCTCGATGTGCTTCTCGCCCAATCCCTCGATGTCGAAGGCGTCGCGGGTGACGAAGTGGCGGAGCCGCTCCACCCCTTGCGCAGGGCACACCAGCCCGCCGGTGCAGCGCCGCGCCGCCTCCCCCTCCTCGCGCGCGACGTGGGAGCCGCATTCGGGGCAGCGCTCGGGAAAATGGAAAACCCGCGCCGATTTCGGGCGCTTGTCCTTCCGCACCTCGAGCACCTGCGGGATCACGTCGCCCGCGCGCTGGATCACGACCGTGTCGCCCACCCGCACGTCCTTGTCCCGGATGTAATCCTCGTTGTGCAGCGTCGCCCGCGACACGGTGACGCCGCCGACCCCGACCGGCTCCAGCTCGGCGACCGGGGTCAACACGCCGGTGCGCCCGACCTGGATCTTGATTTCGCGGACGACCGTCGTCGCGCGCTCGGCCGGGAACTTGTGCGCGATCGCCCAGCGCGGCGCGCGGCTGACGAAGCCCAAGCGCCGCTGCCAATCCAGCCGGTTGACCTTGTAAACCGAGCCGTCGATCTCGTAGGGCAGATGCGCCCGCTTCCCTTCGAGCACGCGATGGTATGCGAGCGTCGCCGCGAGGTCCTTGCGCACGCGCGCTTCCGCGTTGACGGGAAAGCCCCAGGACTCGAGGCGCCGGTAGAATTCTTCTTGCGTCGTCCACGCCGGCTCGCCCGCAACCTCGCCCCAGGCGTAGGCAAACAGCGACAGCGGGCGGCGCGCCGTCACGTTCGGGTCCAACTGGCGCACCGAGCCGGCGGCGGCGTTGCGCGGGTTGGCGAAGACCTTTTCCCCCGCCCGCTCCTGACGTCGGTTGAGCGCAAGGAAGTCCGCCTTTTTCATGTAAACCTCGCCGCGCACCTCGAGGATTTCGGGCACCCCGCGTCCCTCGATCTCCTTCGGGAGGCCCGGAAGCGTGAGCAGGTTGCGGGTGATGTCCTCGCCTTCCGTGCCGTCGCCCCGGGTCGCGCCCTGGACGAAGCGCCCGTTTTCGTAGCGGAGCGAGACCGAAAGCCCGTCGATCTTGGGCTCGGCCATCAATTCCACGTCCGCGCCGGCGTCGAGTTTCAGGAAGCGGCGGATCGAATCGAGGAAATCGGCGACGTCTTCTTCGGAAAACGCGTTGCC